>JAEWWF010000292.1 GCA_023396465.1 Pseudomonadota bacterium | reverse complement strand
CCACAGCACCACCGGCACGGCGATGAACAGACCGATGGCCGGCAGCAGCACGTTGGGCCGGCGGCCGGTCTCGCCCTGGATGCGGGTGGCGCGGCGGTTGAGCCACCAGGTGGCGACGGCGGCCACGGCCAAGCCAACCAGTGCCAGCGTCCAGCCAGTGTCCCACACCGGGAAGGGATACCGGAAGCCGCGGTTGGACAGGAACACGCCCTCGATGGGCTGCATCGCGTCCCGCGGGTGGGGCAGGGTGGTCTGGATCAGCGCATACCAGAAGAACAGCTGTAGCAGCAGGGGGATGTTGCGCAGGCCCTCGACATAGACGTTCGCCAGCTTGGCCAATAGCCAGTTGTTGGACAGCCGGGCGATGCCGATGAGGGTGCCGAGCAGGGTCGCCAGCACGATACCGATGATGCTGACTTTCAGCGTGTTCATCAGGCCGGCCAGGATGACCCGGCCGTAGGTATCGGCGGGCGTGTAGTCGATCACCGTTTCCGAGATGTCGAAGCCCGCCTCGCGCTCCAGGAAGCCGAAGCCGGTGGCGATGTCGCGCGCCGACAGGTTGGTCAAGGTATTGTGGACGAGGTAGCCGCCGATCGCGACCACCACGCCGATGGTCAGGACCTGGTACAGCACGGCCCGGACGCGCGTATCGTTGAGGAACGATCCGCCACGGCCGCCCGCGGAGCTGCCCGTCCCGCGCGAGGAGTTCTGTTCAGCCATGAACCTTCACGACCCGTACAAAGGGCAATCGCCGGCCCCTTTCATGGAAAGGAGCCGGCGACCGCGGATTTACAGGGTTACTTAACGGGCCGGCGGGGCGTACATCAGGCCGCCGTCGGTCCACAGCGCGTTCAGGCCGCGCTCCAGCTTCAGCGGGCTGTCCTTGCCGACGTTGCGCTCGAAGGACTGGCCGTAGTTGCCGACCTGCTTGATGACGTTGTAGGCCCATTCGTTGGGCAGGCCGAGGGCATCGCCCATGCCCGGCGTCACGCCCAGCAGGCGCTTGATGTTCGGGTTCTCACTGGCCTTCATCTCGTCGACGTTCTCGGCGGTGATGCCCAGTTCCTCGGCCTCGACCATGGCGTAGAAGGCCCACTTCACGACGTCGAACCACTGATCGTCGCCGTGGCGCACGGCCGGGGTCAGCGGCTCCTTGGAGATCAGCTCCGGCAGAATGACGTGATCGTCGGGGTTCGGCAGGTCGTTGGCGCGGATGGCGGCCAGCTGGGAGGCGTCGGAGGTGATGGCGTCGCAGCGGCCGGAGGCATAGGCGGCGTTGACCTCTTCAAAGGCCTCGATGGTCAGCGGGTTGAGCTTCATGCCGTTGGCGCGGAAGTAGTCCGCCATGTTCAGCTCGGTGGTGGTGCCGGTCTGCACGCAGACGGTGGCGCCGTCCAGTTCCTTCGCCGAGCTGACGCCGAGCGACTTCGGAACCATGAAACCCTGACCGTCGTAGTAGTTGACGGCGGTGAAGTTCAGGCCGTTGGCGGTGTCACGGGTCAGCGTCCAGGTGGTGTTGCGCGACAGGATGTCGACTTCACCGGCCTGAAGGGCAGCCAGGCGCTGCTGGGCGGACAGGGCGACGTACTTCACCTTCTCGGAATCGCCGAACACGGCAGCGGCGACGGCCCGGCAGATATCGATGTCCAGGCCCTTGAATTGGCCTTGGGCATTGGGGGCGCCGAAGCCGGCGAGGCCGGTATGGACACCGCACACAACCTCGCCACGGCTCTTGACCGAATCGAAGGTCGGGCCGGCATGGGCGGCGCCGGCGGTAACACCCACGGCCAGAGCGGCAACGGCGGTGGCGGTAAACAGCTTCTGCATTAAATGCCTCCTGTTCAAAGGGCAAAAGGAAACGGTTTGCATCGGCGCCTGAACCGGCCACGGTGTTGCCGTGCTCGGTCTTTCGCGTCGAAACCTTGTTTTCGGGCGGATGGTAGCCGATCCAAAGGCGACTGAAAAGCTCGTGTTTCGTTCGAGTGAAAGCCGTTTCATTTGATTCAAGCCGGCGCCGGGCAAGCGTTGCCGTGCTGCGCTGCAAGAAACAGTTCGCGCCCTGACTTATACCGTAGTTGCATTCCCTTGCCCCCTCCCATAGGCTGCGTAGGGTCTTGATCCCGTTGCCGTTGCCGTTGCCGCTGTTGCGACGGTGGACGGGGTCGCGCCTTTACCGAATCGTCATTTGTGGCTGATACTTTGCGTCCGCCGACGGCATCGGGCGCTTCCGGGCGTGTCTTCCTGGTGCGGCGGAGGCAGTGAGGGGAAGAGAGAGGCCCGCCGGGCCTCGCGGGTCGGAAGTGGTGGATGAGCGTACTGTTCAAGGCGCTTGAAAAGGCAGCGCGCCAAAACGCCGCGGCGCAAGAAACAGCTGCCGGTGCGGAGGGGAGCGCGGCAGGCTGGACGCATGCGTCTGCGGCGGGTTCTGGCCGTGGCCGTGGCCGGGGCCGCGCCGTCATTCGTGTCGTGGGTGTGCTGTTCCTGGCCGCGACGGCCGCGGTTCTGGCCGCCATGACGGTCTATTCCGACGAGGTCGAGCGGCTGCTGGCCGACGCCGTGACGGCGCCGGTTGCTCCGGCGGCGCCTGCCGTTCCTCCAGCGCCCGCCGCCTCTCCGGCGCCAGTGGTCGTCGTCACGCCCCCGGCCGACGTCACCCCGCCCGCCACTGTGGACGAGGCGCCGCAGCCGGTGACGGTGGCGGCGGTGATCGATCCGGTGCCGCCGCCCGTTCCTGCGGTCCCCATGACGACCTCCGCTTCCGCTCCGCAGCCCGAGGCTTCCGACGGGTCCGCGCCGGCCACGGTGACACCGACGCCAGCAGGCCCGGCATCGGCGGAGGAGGCGGTCGATCCTGACGACGACATCGCGCTGCTGATGCAGGAAGGCGCCACCCGTCGCGGTCCCTCGCCCGAGGCCGTCACCAACGAACCGACGGTGCCCGCCGTGACCCCGCCGGTGATGGCGGCGCGTCCTGAGAGGGTGACCATGGAGGAGGCTTTCGGTATCCGTCAGGCCGCCACCGACGGTCTTCAGGTCACGGCACCGGCGGTGATCGGTCGCGACAGCGGAGCGACCGGTGTCGGCGGCGTGTCGGTGTCCACTCTCCCGATGGAAACCCAGACCACTCTGGCCGAAGCTTATGCGGCGTTGGTGCGCGGCAATCATGGGGCGGCGCTGGACGCCTATGCCGCCGTGGCGGCGCGCGAGCCCGACAACCTGGCGGCCTTGGCCGGTCGGGCGGCGGCGCTGCACAAGTTGCAGCGTCTGGACGAGGCGCGAGCGGCCTACGAGCAGGTTCTGGCCCGCCAGCCCGATCATCGCGAGGCGCTGACCAACATGATCGCCCTGATCGGCGACAGCGCCCCGCGTGACGCCATCCATCGGCTGGAGGCCCTCCAGGCGCAGGCGCCGGACTTCAGCCCGGTTCCGGCGCAACTGGGCATGCTGCATGCCCGCCTGGGTGACGTCGACCGCGCCGCGGCGGCGTTGCGCCGGGCCATCGCCCTGTCGCCCGATAACGCGCTCTATCACTATAACTTGGCGGTGGTCAGCGACCGGGCCGGCCGTCGGGCGGAGGCGGCTCAGGCCTATGAGCAGGTTCTGCGGCTGATCGCCGCCGGGCCCGCCGCCGGCCTGGATCCGCGTCCGATCCAGGAGCGACTGGCCTTCCTGCGGGCGGGACGCTGACCATGCCCTATCTCGCCCACTTCGCCCTGGCGGTGCACCCCTTCGGCCTGACGCCCAACACCGAGCAATATTTCCCCACCGCCAACAACACCCACATCCTGCAATCGCTTCAGTACGCGACGGCGAAGCGGGGAGGGATCCTGAAGGTGGTCGGCGATGTCGGCACCGGCAAGACCATGCTCTGCCGGCTGCTGCTGCGGACGCTGATGGACAATCCGGACACGCGCGGCGGGGTCGCCTACCTCAATGCTCCGCAGGCGGATGGCGAATGGCTTCTGGCGGCGCTGTGCATTGAATTCGGGTTGGAGGGCGGCGGCAACCGGGCCGAATTGATGAACCGCCTCAACCAGTTCCTGGTCGCGGCCCATGCCGAGGGGCGCACCTGCGTGGTGGTGGTGGACGAAGCGCAGGCCCTGGGGGTGCAGGGGTTGGAGACCATCCGCCTGCTGTCCAACCTGGAGACGGAAACCGCCAAGCTGTTGCAGATCGTGCTGTTCGGCCAGCCCGAACTGGACGTCCTGCTGGCGCGCCCGGACTTGCGGCAGATCAACCAGCGCATCGTCTTCGCCTTCAACACCCAGCCGCTGAGCGAGCCGGAGGTGACGGCCTATGTGCAGCACCGGCTGCGCTGCGCCCGCGTGCCGGGGGTGGAGTTCCCCGTGTTCACGCCGACGGCCCTGGCCGGGCTGGCGCGGGCCAGCCAGGGCGTGCCGAGGGTGGTGAACATCCTGGCCGACAAGGCGCTGATGATCGCTTACGGCGACAATGCCATGCCGGTGACGGAGGCTCATGTCGGCAAGGCGGTGGCTGACAGCCGTGCCATTGTCGGGGCTCTGCCGAAACCGCGGCGTCGGTCGGGCTGGGGGCGCCGTCTGTTGTGGGGAAGCGTCGCGGTCGAGGCGGCGGTGATCGCCGCCATCCTGGTTGTCAATCCAGACCTGCCGCGCCGCGCCCTGATGCTGCTGACGGATGATGAGGGGGGGATAACGGAGGGCGTCGCGGCCCCGGCCGCGCCACCTGAAGCAGCGGTCCCGGCCGCGCCACCTGAAGCAGCGGCCCCGGCCGTGCGGCCTGAAGTCGCCGCCCCGGCCGTGCCGGTGATCGCGCCGAGCCCCTCTTCGCAACAGAGCCCCGCCTCGGTGGCCGAGGCGGTCGAGCCGGTTCCCGTGCCGCCGGTGGTGCCGTCGTCGCTGCCGGCTGTTCTGTCCGATCCGCCGCCGGTCGCCGCGCCGGTGGCGGAGCCGGCGCCTACAGCCGCTCTCCCGCCCGCTCCGGCGGGTTCCGCGTCCTCCGTGGGCGCGGTCCCGTCCAGGACGGTCGTGCCGGTGCCGATCGCCAAGCCTGCGGCGCTTTCGCAGCCTGCCATCTCGTCCACCACCGGCAGCGCGGAGGGGGCCGCGACCACCCGGAGGGAGGTGGTAAATGATGCCCGACGTGAAGATGGCACCGTCGTTGGCCGGCGCATGCCCGATGGAAGCTGGCGATGGGAATGATCGACCTCGCCTTGGCTGCCCTGCTCGGGCTCATCGCCGGTTCCTTCGCCAGCGCGCTGTCCTATCGTTTGCCGCGCGGGCTGCCGATCGTGGCGGCGCGATCGGCCTGCCCGCATTGCGGGCAGGGGCTCGGTCCCCTCGATCTGGTGCCGGTGCTGAGTTGGGCTTTCAACCGGGGCCGCTGTCGTCATTGCGGCGCCGGGGTATCGTGGCGCTACCCGCTGACCGAGGTGGCGTCGGCGGCGGCCTTCGTGCTCATCGCCTGGGTGGAGGCGGACTGGCTGCCGGCGGCGCTTCTGATGGTGGTGGCGACGCTGTTGATCACCGCTGCCGTCATCGACCTGGAGTTCGGCATCCTGCCGGATAAGCTGCATGTCGCCGTGGCGCCCTTTGCGCTGGCCTACCGCTGGCTGCTGGATGGCACGCTGGTGCCGGCTCTGGTGGGGGCGGTGGCGGGGTATGCCGCCGGGCTTGCCTTGCTGTACGGTTTCAAGCTGGCGACCGGACGCGAGGGGCTCGGTCGCGGCGACGTGAAGTTCCTGGCGGTGGCGGGCTTGCTGCTGCAACCGGAACAATGGGTGGCCTTCCCGCTCATTGCCGGCGTGGCAGGGGTGACCACCGGCCTGCTGTGGCGGGCCAGCGGTCGGGGGGCGGAGTTTCCCTTCGGCCCGGCGCTGATCGGCGCCCTGTTCGTGTGCCTGCTGCTGCCGGGCAATACGCTCGGCGCGCTGGGAGAATGACCGTCTGTAGCGAGGCGTCGCGGCCGGCGGCCGTGACCGTGGTGAGGGGAATGGGTATGGGTTTGGGCGTGCTTGCTGCCACTGCGCGACGGTCGGCGTTGCTGGGCGTGGCTGGGGTGACTCTGCTGCTGGCGTCGTGCGGCGGCGCCCACGATGGCGATGGCGGACTGACCAAGGAAGACTACGAGGCGCTGAAGTCTCGCCGTCCGGCCCCCGACGTGCGCACGCTGGAAGAGCCGCCGATCCCCGACCTGCAACCGATCCTGGCGGCACCGCAGCCACCGTCGCTGGCCGACAGCCGCCGCGTCAGCGTGCAGGCGACCGAGCCGACGCCGGTCCGCGACCTGCTGATCGAGATCGCCCGCCGCGCCGACATCGATCTGGAACTTGATCCGCGCATCGAGGGGGGGGTGATCATCACCGCCCGCGACCGTCCCATCAAGGACGTGGTGGAGAGCATCGCCGACCTTGCCGCTCTGCGCTACGAGTTCGCCAACAACCGGCTGCGGGTGGAATTGGACGAGCCTTATCTTGACAGCTATCGGGTGGATGCCTTGTCAGTGCGGCGGGCCACGACCAGTTCCATCTCATCGTCCACCGATGTGTTCTCCGCGGTTGGCGAGGGAGCGGCGGGCGGTAACAACGCCTCCACCACCCAAGTCACCTCGGAAGCCCGGGCCGATGTCTGGGAAGAGGTGAGTGATAATGTCGAGGCTATCGTCAACCAACGGTCACCACTGCCGCGCACCGTCGTGACGGCTGCCACGACTCCCGCTTCCGCCGCTTCCGGGGCGGGGAGCGCGGCGATGGCTCCCATTCCTGCTCCCGTAGCCTCAAGTGGGGGGGGCGGGCCTGGCGCTGAACCGGGCACTGCCGCTGGTCCGGTGGCTCCGCCGACCGATCCCATCGCTCCGGCGGCGGCCGCCGCCGCTGGCGCCGCTGCCGCTGCCGTAGCGGCTCCGGCCAGCGCCGCTGAGTCCGATGACCCGGAGGCCACAGAAAGCGGGGACTATTTCACCATCAACCGACAGGCGGGGGTGGTGACCGTTTTCACTACCCAGCGCAAGCATCGCAAGATCGCTAAATACCTGGAAGCGGTGCAGCGCAATACGTCCGCGCAGGTGCTGATCGAAGCCAAAATCCTGGAAGTCACCTTGTCGGACCAGTTCCGGGCGGGAATTGACTGGAACATCGCCTTTAATGGCTTCACGGCAGTGACCAATCTGACCCAAAATCTTCTTGATAACACTGGCCTAACCAATCCTCTTGGCAACATGGCGCTTACCGGCGGGCGGATCGGCAATGTCGATATCGGCGCCGCGGTGGATTTCATCGACCAGTTCGGCTCCACCCGGACCTTGTCGAGCCCACGGCTGACCGTTTTGAACAACCAGAACGCCATCCTCAAAGTTGCGGAGAACGAAGTCTATTTCACGATTGAGATCGAGCGTGAGATCGACACCCAGACGAACCGTGAAACCCGTACCTACACGTCGGAAGTCCATACTGTTCCCATTGGCGTCATCATGTCCGTTCAGCCGTCCATCAATGCTGAGACGGGCGATGTAAAGATGAACCTGCGTCCCACGGTGTCGCGTATCACCCGTCGGGTGGCCGATCCGGCGGTCGACTTGCAGGTCGCCGAGATCCGCGCCAGCAGTTCAAGTACGATCCCCCAAATTCAATCGACCATTCCGGTCGTCGAAGTGCGAGAGTTGGACAGCATGGTCACGATGCGTTCGGGTGACGTGCTGGCCCTCGGGGGGTTGATGCAGGAACGGGGCGCCAGCGAGGTTGGCGGCGTTCCTGGGGTGCAGGACGTGCCGTTGCTTGGCGCCGCCTTCCGTAAGGAAGCGAAGGACACCAACATCGTCGAGCTGGTGATCTTCCTACGCGCCACCATCGTCAATGGCCGTGACAGCGTGCATCCCTCCGACATCGAGCTTTACAACAAGTTCACGCCGGATCCCCGGCCGATCGCCTTCTGAACGGAGGGGTGGAGATGCGGCTGACGCTGGGGGAGGCTCCGGAACCGGGTAAGGCGCTGGCGCAGGCAGCGACGGGCGAAGCCGTTGTGGCCGCACCGATGCGGGTCGTGGCGCTGGCGCTGGGCGATAGCCCGGCAGCCGGCGAGGCGGTTCCCCCGCCGGTGGACGTGCCGGCCACGGTGACACCGCGTGGCGGCCTTGCCCTCGGCTCCATGGCCGATGATCCACCGCTGCCGCCCAGTCCCGCTTCCCAGCCGGTGCCGAGTCCGTCTCGGACGATGAGCCTCGGTGGTGCCGCCGACCCGGGCTCCGAGCCTGCATCCGCGGCGTCGCCTCCTGCTGTCGCGCCGCGACCACCCGCGCCGCAGTTCGCCCCCCCGTCCCCGGTTCCGGCGGTCGAAGGGCCGCTGCCGGTCGTCGGCGCCGGTCTGCCGACGCTGCCCCCCTTGCCGACGGTGTCCACGGCGAAGGCGTCGGCGCCGGTTGTCCGACCGGCTCCGCCCGCCGGGTTGCCGCCGCTGCCGCCGGTGGACACCATCGCCGTGACCAAGCCGGCCGCTGCTGCCGCTCCTGCCGCCCCGGTGATCGCGCCGCCGCCGCCCCCTCCCGTCGCCGGCACGATGCCGCTGCCGGAGCGGTCAGTCGAGGCCCCCCCACCACCACCTCCTCCTCCACCACCTCCACCCCCGCCGTCCTCTCCGCAAGGCGGGGAGGGCAAGCCTCCGGTGCGGTTGGGTGACAAGCTGGTGGAGCGGGGCCTGATCTCCAAGGACCAACTGGCCGTCGCGCTTCAAGAGAAGAAGCGCAGCCCCAAGATGATGGGCGAGCTGCTGGTCGACCTCGGCTTCATCACCGAGCAGGCCCTGGCCGCCGTTCTGGCCGAGGATTCCGGCTTCGAGCGGTTCGACCCGGCCGGCACCATGATCGACCCCGAACTCTTGAAAATGATCCCGAAGGAGGTCGCCAACCGCTACCGCGTCTTCCCGGTGACCATGCAGGAGAAGGCGGCGCGGCTGGCCATGGCCGACATCTACGACGTCATGGCGCTCGATCAGGTGAAGCGCCACCTGCCGGCCGATGCCGAGATCCAGCCGCTGGTGTGTTCGGATTCGGAAATTCAGCACGCCATCGACCAGTATTACGGCCACGAGCTATCCATCGACGGCGTGCTGCGCGAGTTGGAGAAACTGCGCGACGGCGATGTCGATACCGCCGCCCTCGACGATACCGCCGGCGGCTATACCCACCCGGTGGTGCGTCTGGTCAATGCCATCCTGCTCGACGCGGTAAAGAGCAAGGCGTCGGATATCCATTTCGAGCCAGAGGGCAACTTCCTGCGGGTACGCTATCGCATCGACGGCATGATGATGCAGATCCGCACCATCCATAAACAGCACTGGGGGGCCTTCAGCCACCGCATGAAGATCATGTCGGGCATGAACATCGCCGACCGCCTGAACCCGCAGGACGGCCGATTCTCGCTCGCCATGGCCAACAAGCGCATCGACTTCCGCGTCAGCTCGCTGCCGACAGTGCATGGCGAGAATCTGGTCCTGCGCATCCTCGACAAGTCGAGCGCCCAGGTGGAATTGACCGACCTCGGCTATTCCGAGCACAACTTCGCCATGTTGACCCGCATGGTGCGGCGGCCGGAGGGCATCATCATCGTCACCGGGCCGACCGGCTCGGGCAAGACGACGACGCTGTATGCCATCATGAACTACATCAACTCGCTCGATCTCAACATCATGACGCTGGAAGACCCGGTGGAGTTCGAGCTGAGCCTGATCCGCCAGAGCCAGATCCGCGAGGGCAGCCAGATGACCTTCGCCGACGGCATCCGCTCGCTCATGCGCCAGGACCCCGACGTCATCCTGGTCGGCGAGGTGCGCGACGCCGACACCGCCAGCATGGCCCTGCGCGCCGCCATGACCGGCCACCAAGTTTACACCACCCTGCACACCAACGATGCCGCCGGCGCCATTCCACGCCTGCAAGACCTGGGCATGCGGCCCAGTCTGATGTCGGGCAACGTCATCGGCATCGTCGCCCAGCGTCTTGGCCGCAAGCTGTGCGACGCCTGCAAGCAGCCGGTGACGGCCAGCGAGCGGGATTGCCGCATCCTCGGTGTCGATCCGCGCAAGCCGCCGGTCATTTATCAGCCCAAGGGCTGCGAGAAGTGCCGGGGCACCGGCTACAAGGGGCGTATCGCCGTTTCGGAGATCCTGCCGTTCAACGATATCATCGACGAGATGATCATCGCCGACGCGCCGTTGTCGCGTATCCGCGAGAAGGCGCGGGAGTTCGGCTTCATTCCCATGGTGGACGATGGCATCGGCAAGGTTTTGGCCGGCGTCATGAGCATCGAGGGGCTGATGAAAGCGGTGAATATCACCGACAGGTTGTAGCACCATGCCGCTTTACGCCTATCGCGCCATCAATGACAAGGGCCGTTCCGTCCGCGGTCAGATCAGTGCCGCCAACGAGACGGAACTGTTCCAGCAACTGCACGAACTGGGGCTGGAACTGGTCGATGCCGGGGTGGTGCAGGAACGCAAGCTGGCGTTGGCTCTGTCGGGTCGGGTCAAGAACCGCGATCTGGTCCAGACCTGCCTGCACCTGGAGCAGTTATCCGCCGCCGGCGTGCCGTTGATCGAGGCCCTGGCCGATCTGCGTGAATCCACGGAACAGCCGCGCCTGCGCAATATCATCGCCGAGATTTACCGTGATGTGTCCGATGGCACGTCGCTGTCGGAAGCTTTCGGCAAGCATCCCAAGGTCTTCGGCCCGGTGTTCACCGCGCTTCTGGCGGCCGGAGAGGAAAGCGGAAATATCACAGAGAGCTTTGGCCAGCTTGTCAAGCATCTGAAGTGGACGGAGGCAGTGAACGCCAAGGTAAAAAAGGCGATCCGCTATCCTAGTTTCATCCTGGCGATGATTTCATTTCTGTTCTTTTTCATGATGGGTTATGTGGTGCCGCAGGTTGTCGGATTCCTGAAGGATCAGGGAACAGAACTGCCGTTACTTACCCGCTCCCTGATCGCCACCTCGGATTTCATGGCGACGTCGTGGTGGGTATTGATTGTCGTGCCGGTGTTTCTCTTCATCGGTGTCAGGGTCGGGACGAAAAGCTCTGATGCCTTCGCCTACAAGGTGGACCAGGCGTTGCTGGCGACTCCCACCCTCGGCCCCACCATCCGCAAGATCGCCCTGTCGCGCTTCGCCCACTTCTTCGCCGTCATGTTCAATTCCGGCGTCCCCATCCTGCAATGCCTGGAAACGGCGCAGCGGGTGGTGGTCAACCGCTGCCTGACCGAGGCGCTGACCGTGGTGCGCGAGCAGGTGCAGACCGGCGAATCCCTGTCCGCCGCGCTCAAGCAGTCGGGCCAGTTTCCCAGTCTGGTGACGCGCATGGTGCGCATCGGCGAGGAAAGCGGCAATCTGTCGGGCACGCTGGAGAATGTCACCGATTTCTACGACCGCGATGTCGAGGACACCGTCGATAAGCTCATCGCCATGGCCGAGCCGGCCCTGACCGTGGTCGCCGGCCTGATGATGGCCTGGATCGTCGCCGGCGTGCTCGGTCCCATCTACGACAGCTTTGAAAAGATTGGCATGTAACATGGCCACGCGCTCCCTTTCCTCGCTGCTGACCCTGGGCCTTGGCGGAGGCGGGCGGCGCTATGTGCTGACCGTGGGCGAGGACTGCACGGTTCTCACCCGCCTGTCGGGCGCCCGTGTCGACAACGCCTGGATCGTGCCCGGAGAACCGGGGGAGGGCAGCGCCGAAATCCGCGCCGTGCTGGAAAAGGACCGGCGGGCGCCGGTCACCCTGCTGGCCGACACCTTCGAGCAGATTTACCGCGAAGAGGCGGTGCCCAAGGTCAGCCGTTTCGATCAGGCCAAGGTGGTGCGCCGTCATGCCGCCCAGGCGGTGCCGGGTGATATGTGGCAGGCGGCGCTGCCGCAGGGGCAGGACCCGCGCGGCAGCAAGCTGTTCTTTCTGTTTTGCGGCCTGCCGGCCACCGATCATGTCTCCGGCTGGGCGCGGGTCTACGACAACCTGCCCAATCCGCGTCGCGGCATCCATCTGCTGCCGCTGGAAAGCCTTGGCTTGATGAACGCCCTGTTCGACGCCGAGGCCAAGGCTCAAGGCGGTGTGCGCTGGCGCATCATGACCACCATGAACGTCACCGGCGGTCTGCGGCAGATCGTCGCCAAGCAGGGCCGCATGATGCTCACCCGCCTGACCCCGGCGCCGCCCGAGGACATGGAGCCGCACGAGGCCGCCGCCATGATGGCGCGCGACTTCCGCCAGACCCTCACCTACGTCAAGCGCATGGGCTACCGTGAGGGGGATGCGCTCGATCTGGCCCTGATCGTCGATCCCACACTGGGCGAGGCCCTGCGGTCGACCGCTTGGGAGGCTCAATCGGTGCTGGTGACGACACCGCACGAGGTCGGCCGCCGTCTCGGCCTCGGCAGTGTCGGCAAGCCGGACCAGCCCTATGGCGACGTGCTGCACGCTGCTTGGTTCGCCACCCGTAAAACCAATGCACCGGGCCTGACCCGACCGTCGGAGCAGAAATCCGACTGGCACAAGCAGGTGGAGAAAGCCGCCCCGCTGGCCGCCGCCGCTGCCGTCGGCGGGGTTCTCTATGGCGGCTGGGTGACGGGCGATGCCCTGTGGTCCACCTGGCAGAGCATGACCCGGCTGGAGGAAAACATCACCCGCGCTACTGGCGAACGAGATGCCGCGCGGGCCGAGCGGGCGGCGCTGCCCTATGATCCCGACGTCATGCGCGGCACCCTGGCGCTGGCCGACGAGTTGCAGTCGGGCGCTGTGTCGGTGCTGCCGTTGGTGCAAGCACTGGATAGCGGCCTGCGGAACCGCGCCTATGTCCAGGCTTTGGAGCTGGTCAATGGGGCTGCCGAGCCTTCCGCCGGCCAAGCCGGGCGCGGCGCTGGCTCCGACATGCCGCCGGCCTTCGCCTGGAGGACGGAGGCGGAACTGGTGCTGCTGGACGTGACGACCGCCGAGGAGGCGCTGACCCTGGGCGAGAAACTCCTGGCCGACCTGCGCGCCGCGGTGCCCGACATGACCGTTCTGCTGCTGCGGCCGGCGGTGCCGGTGTTGCCCGATCAGACGCTGGTGGGCTCCGTTGTCATGGATCGGCAGGGGGCGGGCGCGCCCACCGCCGGCACGCCGCCGCCGCCCGCTCCGCCACCCGCCGGGGATATCGGGGGGCAAGGGGGCGGCGAGGGGGGCATGGGTTTTTCCATGCGGGTCGCCCTGGTGAAGGGGACGATGCCATGACCCTGAAGGACCTGCTCGCCGGATGGAAGAAGCTGGCGCGACCGACCCGGCGGTCGGTGATCGTTTTGGCGGTGGCCGTGGTGGGCGGCGGCGTGGTTATCGCTGGCGGTCAGTACGCCTTGTCCGAACTGGAGATCCAGGAGCGGCGCCTAAGGTCGCAGCTGGCCACCGTGCAGGCGGAAACGGCGCGGCTGCGGGAGGATATCGCGTTCGTCACCGACAACACGGCCCGCTATGAAGCGGCCCTTGCCCGTGGTCTGTTCGCCGACCGCAACCGGCTGGGTGCCCGGCGGGCGATCGAGGCACTGCTGCGCCAGCACCGCCTGAAGGGGGATATCGCCATTCGGCCGGAAGTCGGCCGCCCGGCGTCCGATGTGAGAATGGCACAGCATTACCGTGTCATCGAAACACCGATTGACCTGCGCACGGCGGCAATTCTTGATTCCGACCTGACGGCCTTCATGCGTGACATGCCGACCGCCCTGCCTGGTTTCCTGGTTCTGGAGAAGGCGCGGCTGGAGCGGGTGCCCCTGGTGACCCCCGAGCACCTGCGCGATATCCGCAACGGTCTGCCGGTGGAACTGGTCGAGGGAGACTTCACCTACGGCTGGCGGAGTATCGAGCCCATGGGCGGTGCAGGCCAGGAGACACCGCGATGACGATCCGCGTTCTACCTTCCCCCGTCCCCCGTGGCCGGGCGCGTCGGTGGCGGTGCCTGTCCGTCGGGTTGACGGCCGTGGTGACGGCGGTGGCGGCCTTGCCGGCGGCGGCCTTCGCCCAACCCGCGCCGACGGAGGCGGCTTCCGTGGCGATCGTCGGCATGCCGCCGGGGCCGCCGCCGGGGCCGCCATCGGCGGGGGTGGCGCCCAGTGTGATGTTCAGCTTGCGCGATCTGCTGGAGATCGAGGCGGCGCTTCGCGAGGGGGGGCTGGACCACGAGGCGGGCGGTGGCGCGGCGGAGGAGATGAAACCCCGCCTGCGCGAGCCCTTGTCGTTGTCCGGGATCGTCTACGGCGGGGTGGGGGACTGGACCATCTGGCTCAACGGCCAGATCGTGCGTCCGACCTCGGCGAAGGCCCCGTTGTTCGAGGTAATCGAGGTCACCGCCCGTCAGGTGATGCTGTTGGTGGCCTGGGGGGAGACCACCCGTCAGGTGATCCTGGAGCCCAACCAGACCTTCGACCCCCGGCGCGGCGAGGTGGTGGAGGGGCGGGGGCTGTAGGGCCGCCGCCGCTAATCGCAGTCGCCGACGCCCTTCGGCACGTTGGTGGTGTAGTTGAGGGTGGCGCTGCCGTTCATGAGGATGCTTTTCGCCACCAGGGAGCCATTGAGGCGGGCGGCGCCGGTCATCCGTGCATCCCCATCGGCATAGATGTAAGCCTGCGCCGAGGCCGATCCCTGAAGCGTGACGTCGCCTTTCACCAGGATGAGGGCGCTGGCCGGGGGCGCGGCGACAATGGCGTCGGCGCCGCCGATGGTCAGGTCGCCGTCGACGATGATGGTGAGGCCGCCGCCGGTGACGGAGATGCCCTTGCCGCCGCTGATGGTCAGGTCCTTGGTATAGAGGAAGCTGTCGCCCTCGATGTTGAGGATGCCGCCGCCGCCCAGGGTGGCGTTGCCGTGGATATTGAGGACGGTATTGCCGGCTCCCTTGAAGGTGGCTGTGTGTCCACCCGCCAGCGAGAAGCTGCCGGCATGGAGGGTCACGTCGCCCTCGGCCTTCAACCAATGGGGGCCGAGCGTCACCGCCTCGCGGACGTTGACCGTCATGTTGCCTGTGCTGTCGAGGGTCAGGCTGCCGCCGCTCGTCACTGTCAGCGACTTGAACGCCTGATCACCCGTCAGGGTGCGGTTCACATCCGGCCAGGGCCCAGCCCTGTAGTCCTCGGTGCTGGTATTGGACGGGGCGGCTGGGGCGTCGGGTATGGGCACCGTGTCGCTGGCCGACCCGGACGCTGCGTATTGCGACTTGATGGAGTCGTATTGATACCAGCTTGGTTTGTTCAGAACCTTGGTGGTGAAGGTATAGCTGGTCAGATTGTTCAGGTTGGGGCTGCCGTCCAAGGTGATGCCCCCGTCCCCATGGGTGGCCAGCCCACCACCGAACACATTGGGGATGCACTCGTCGTCCGGTTGCTGCGGCGTTGTGGTGACGTCGGAGAGCGGACGATGGGCGAGAATATGGTCGAACTGGTCCGCCGCCGTGGTCACGGACTGGCTGGTGCGGGTGATCGCGTAGTAGGGGCCGTTGCCTGTGGCATTGGCCTGCTCGGAGGCATTGGCCGGGTTCGCGACGATGGTGCCGCCGCTGTCATAGGCCCCGCGTCCCGCCACGCCGTGACTGATGAGCACGAAGGCGATATCCGTCTCGCGCTCCGTCGGCCCGCAGGCCACCGTCGTGCAGACGGTCAGGCCGGCGGGGGCGGCGCCGGTCAGGCCCCCTGCGGCGGTGGCGGTCGGCACCGGGCGGTAGCCGATCAGATGGCTCCAGGGGTCGAGGGCCTCGCTCAGGCCCAGGGTGCGCCAGGGAACGACCCGCCGTTGCACGGGGGTGCTCGTCGTCGGGCAATCCTCCACGCCATCCCCCGCCGTCGCATCCGCCGGGCAGGGCAGGCGGCCGTTGACCTTGGCGAAGGTCACGAGGAGGTCGGCGATGCGGTCCAATTCCGGCGCGGCGGATGTTTCCAGCCGGGTCTGTCGGCTGGAGCCGCTGAAGTGGCTGTAGCTGACAAACAGCAGGCCAACACCGATCAGGATCGCCGCGATGACGGGCAGGGCCGAGCCCTTTTGCGAGGTGTCGCCAATCATGGGGTGAAGGTTCCGGCAACGGTGGCCACTTCCACCACCGTCGGACGGCGGACAAGGGCGCTGATGTAGGAGGCGGGAAGGGTCACGCGGCCGCTGGTGATGGACAGAGTTCCGTCGTACCACGCCGGTGCGATCAGAACATAGGCGGCGCCGGTCGGGTATGTGGCCGTGGGGCTCTGCACATCGGTGCCGCCCTCGGCGACGATGAGGCCCGTGCCGGTGAACGCGGCGGAGCCCGCGAAGGACATTCCGTTGGTGCTGGCCTGGGCGACGTTGATGGCGTAGCCAAACACGTTGCCTTGTCCGTCCCGGACGGCATCTGGAACCAAGCCGAGGGTGAGCCAGGGAATGGTGCCGACGGCGGCGGTACAGTTGGTGCCGCCCGTGTTCTCGGTTCCATCCGGGGGGGTGTTGGTGTCCGGGCAGGGCAGGCGCCGGGTCACCGAAACATGCCGGATGATCGCCTGGTCGATGGCCGACAGTTTGGTGGCGGCGGCAGTGTAGCGCTGCCGCTCCAGATAATTCCCCACGAAATCAGCGCCCATCCCGATCAGCAGCCCCAGGATGGCAAGAACGACAGCCAGTTCAAGGAGGGTGAAGCCGGACTGCTGGGCAGTCCGGCTTCCGAGCTTCATATTGGCCGGGGACGTTCTCACATAGAGCTCCCGGTGCCAGCGTTAGTTGGCAAGGACACAGATCAGGTTGTCGGCGGTACCAAAATCGGCCGTCATGTTCGAGGCCGTTGCCGTCGCATTAGTGTTGTTGGCGCGCGTCGTGCCGGTATTGGCAATGCCGTTGTCGAACTTGGCGTCGACTGCTGCGGCCGCCTTGGCGGGAACCGAGCCGATGCAGAGTGCCGTCTGGTTCGTCGTGCCCACCGCGAAGGCGACATCGGCTGCAACCAGAGTGAAGTCACCGCCGAACGCGCCGACAGGGGCGGCTGCTGTGGGACCGGTCGCGCCGGGCGCCAGGGAAACGAGACCAGCGTTGCGCAGACGCCACCAAGCCACGTTGGCTGGTGCCGTGGCGGTCGGCTCAGTGCCAAATCGCCCGCTGGCATCGGTCCGGGCGTCTACACCATAACGCTCACGATAAGCCGCGAGGCCGGACGAAAGAGCCTCAAACTCTTGCATAGCCTTGTTAACCTTGGCGTTATCAATCAAATCCTTGCCCTTGATCACGCCGCCGACCAGCAGGCCGATGATGACGAGGACGATCGACAGTTCGATC
>JAEWWF010000285.1 GCA_023396465.1 Pseudomonadota bacterium | reverse complement strand
GCTCCACCGAGGGGGCGACGGACTCCATCCTGAACGCCGCCGAGAAGATCGACGCCTTGGCCCACGGCATCCAGGCCCAGGAGCAGGACGGCTTCATCCGCCATCAGGCGGAGGAGATTTCCGAGCACATCCTGAACATCTTCGAAGCCTGCAACTTCCAGGACATCACCGGCCAGCGCATCACCAAGGTGGTCAACACCCTGAAGTTCGTCGAGGAGCGCGTCGAGCGCATGATCGAGATCTGGGGCCGCGACACTTTCGCCAGCATCATCCCCGAGGACGTGGTCCACGAGGACGAGGAACGCCGCCTGCTCAACGGCCCGGCGCTGGAAAACAAGGGCATCAGCCAGGACGAGATCGACAAGCTGTTCGACTGACCGGCCCAGGCAAGGCCTGGTACGGGCAGAAGCCCGCGAACGGGCGCCCCGGCCAGCGTTGCCTGGTGATGGCGCCGATCAGCCGGCGCGGGTACGGCTTTGCAGGTGACCGCGGCACTGACGTTCCAAGTCGTCCAGCTCGGCCAGCGTCAGGTCGATGTCGCGGCGATGGGCGGCCAGGGCGTCGCGGCGCTCGGCGATCTTGCTCAGCAGCAGTTCCAACTGCCGGCTTTCCCCCATGTCGGTATCATAGAGGTCGAGGATATCCTTGATCTCCGACAGCGAGAAGCCGAGCCGCTTGCCGCGCAGGATCAGCATCAGGCGCACCCGGTCCCGGGCGGTATAAATGCGCCGCTGGCCCTCGCGCATGGGCTCGATGAGGGATTTGTCCTCATAGAAGCGGATGGCGCGGGCCGTCACGTCGAATTCGCGCGACAAGTCGCTGATGGAGTAGGTGCGCTCGGTCGTCATGGGGTTCAGTTTACGTGAACGTAAACGTAAAGCAAGATCGGTCTTGCAGACCACCAACACCCCTTCCCCCTCGATCCAAGCGCCTTACGCCTCCGGCGTCACCCGCGGCAGGGTCAGCGTTACCCGCAGGCCGCCACCGGGGGGATCACCCAGGCCGAGGTCGCCGCCATGCAGCAGCGCGATGTCGCGGCAGATGGGCAAGCCGAGGCCGAAGCCGTCGCTGCTGTCGGCGGACCGCCCGCGGGCGAACCGCTCCAACGCCGCCGCCCGTTGGGCGGACGGAATGCCGGGCCCATGATCCTCCACCTCCAGCCGCACGCCACCGGCATCGGCGCTGACCCGCACGGTGGCGGCGCCGGGACCGGCATGGCGGGCGGCGTTGTCGATCAGGTTGAGCAACACCTCGCGCAGCAGCACCGGGGCACCGCGCACCTCGGCCGGGGCAGTGTCCACCTCCAGGGCCAGTTCAAGGCCCAGGCGCAGGGCGGCGGTGGCGCGCTCGCTGGTGACCTCCGCCGCCAGCCGCGCCATGTCCACCGACACGAAGCCTTCCTGGGTCGCCCGAGCCTCGTCCATGCGGGCCAGCAGCAGTAATTGTCCGGTCAGCCGCTCGGCATCGCGGGCCGCCCGCTCGGCACGTTCCAGCGGCACCCGCGCCGCCATCGGCAGATCACTGCGCAGAGCCAGGGCAAGATTGCTCTGCACGATGGCGAGCGGGGTACGCATCTGATGGCCGAGGGTGCCGGTGAACTGCCGCAGCCCCTCCACCGCCGCCCGCAGACGGTCGATGAAGGCGTTGATGGCGTCGACCAGATCGGCCGTCTCACGCGGGGCGGCATGGTCGATGGGACGCAGGTCGTCCGGGCTGCGGCGCCCCACGGCGGTACCCAGATCGTTCAGCGGGCGCAGGCCACGACTGATGCCGAGCCAGACCACGGCGGCCACGATCACCGCCAGGGCCGTCAGCCGGCTGGCAAGGCGCATGAGGGTTTCGCGCGCCAGCGCTTGCCGGCCCTGGGTGGTTTCCGCCACCACCACGGTGTAACCGGCGCTTCGCCGGGTGTCGGAGGCGATGCCGACGACGGCGGCGGCGCGCACCGGCACGCCCTGATACTCGGAATCATAGAAGGCCGGAGTGCCCGCCATGGTCGGCAACGTCCATGGCAGCGGCAGTTCCTTGTAACCGGTGACCAAGGTGCCATCACGGGCGCGCACCAGATAGAATACCCGATCATCGCCGGCAGAGGTCAGCATCTCCAGCGCCACATAGGGGACGTCCACCTCCAAACTGCCGTCGCTGGCGAGGGTGACACGATCGGAAATGGACAGCGCCGACCCCGCCAGGGTGCGGTCGGCGACCGCCGTCGCCAGGTCCAGGGCGTGATAGTAGGCCTCGGCGGTGATCAGCGCCCCAAGGCCAGACAGCGGCACCAGCAGCCAGACCAGCAGGTTGCGGCGCAAGGACCGGCGCGGCCGCCCTCCCATGCTCAGGCCGCCTCCAGCACGTAACCGAGGCCGCGCAGGCTGCGGATGCGGATACCCGCCGGCTCCAGCTTGCGGCGCAGACGGCTCATGTAGAGTTCGACGGCGCTTTCGGTCAACGGATCGCCGAAGCTGGAGACGGAGTCAGCCAGTTCGCGCTTGGTCACCACCCGCTCACCCCGGACCACCAGCGCCTCCAGCAGATCCAGCTCGCGGCGCGGCAGGTCAAGGACGACGCCATGGAGGGTGGCGCGCCGGCTGGCGACATCGAAGGTGAGCGGCCCCACCGCCACCATGCCTCCCTGCGCCCCCACCCGACGCCGCAGCAGGGCACGCACGCGGGCCTCGAACTCGGCGATGTCGAAGGGCTTGGTCAGGTAGTCGTCGGCGCCGAGATCGAGGCCGCGCACCCGGTCATCCAAAGCGCCGCGAGCGGTGAGCACCAGCACGGCGGTATCGTCGCGCCGCCGCCGCAACCGTTTCAGCACCTCCAGCCCATCAAGCCCCGGCAGACCGAGGTCGAGCACCGCCAGATCGAAGGTCTCGGCGCTGAGAACCGCGTCGGCGCCCTCGCCGTCGGTGGCGATGTCGACGGCGTGGCCATCGGCGCGCAGCAGATGCTCCAGCGTCGCCGCCAGTTCCGGGTTATCCTCGACGACAAGAATCCGCATGGGATGGGGCTCGGCGGCAGTTTCGGCTTGCCTGGAGGTCAGGGGTGTCCAAGATATGGCACATGCCCTGCCTCGCCACCAGAATCCTGCTCGCCCTCTGCCTGCTGCTGCCACCGGCGGCGGCCTTCGGCGGTACCATGAAGACGTTCCCGGCACCGCAAACGGCGGTTGAGGAGCTGGCGCTGCAACTGGTCATCTACGGCACCACCGATACCGGCCTGTTCACGCCGGTCATCCTCGCCTTTCAGCAGCAGCGGCCGACGGTGAGCGTGATCTATCACGAGTTGCAGTCGGAGGAGACCGACGAGCGCGTCCGCGCCGAGACCGAAGCCGGCGGCCCAACCGCCGATTTCGTGCTCAGTTCCGCCATGGATCTGCAATTCAAGCTGGCCAACGACGGCTTCGCCCAGCCGGTCGACGTGCCGTCCGCCCAGGAGTTGCCGCCCTGGGCGGTGTGGCGCGACACCGCCTTCGGCCTGACCTTTGAACCGACGGTAATGGTCTACCACCGCCCGAGCTTCGCCGACCGCGCGCCGCCGCGCACGCGGGCGGCCCTGCGCCGGCTGCTGGCCGACGAAACCTGGAACACCGCCCTCGCCGAGCGCATCGGCACCTACGACATCAGCCGCAGCGGCCTCGGCTTCCTGCTGCTGGCGCGGGATGCCGATGTCGACCCCGACTTGTGGGATTTGGTGTCGCTGATGGGGCGCGCGGGGGTGAAGCTTTACACCGACTCCGCCGCCATCATCGACAAGACGGCCCAGGGCCGGCTGGCCTTCGGTTACAACGTGCTCGGCTCCTACGCCGCCGCCATGGCACCGGAGCGGCCGGACCTCGGGATCATCGTGCCGGAGGATTTCGTGGTGGTGCTGTCGCGCATCGGGCTGGTGCCCCGGTTGGCGCGCACGCCCGAAGCGGGCCGGCTGTTCCTCGACTTTCTGGCCTCGCGCGCCGGCCAGACGGTGCTTGCCAACGACGTCAACCTGAACGCCCTGCATCCCGACGTGAAGGGCGCCAACACCATGGCCGCCCTGGTGGCGCAGGCCGCGACGACCATCCGCCCCATCCGTGTCGGCGGCGGCCTGTTGGTCTATCGCGACCAGTCCAAGCGGCGGCGCCTGCTCGACCGCTGGCATACGGCGCTGACGGTGCAATAAGCAGCGACATTGCGTCATTTCTCCCGCCAAAGACCGAACGGATCATCCGACCGGCGTGGGGAGCAATCATCTTATTCTCCCGATGATAGGTTCGTGACAGGTTCACGGCGTACAGTCCTTGCGACCACACGAGTCCAGATGGCAGCCATGCCGAAATTAGAAGGCTCGTCGGGTCGGGGAGGATACAGGCCAGCAGTCGCCGGAGAACCGTCTCCGCCGCCCGTTCCTCCCGCCGCAGGGGCGCTTCCGACCACCGGAGACGCCTGACCACCCAAAGTTCCGATGGGAGGAACCCGTACAATGTCGTTGTTTTCCCTGACCCGGCGCTCCCTTGCCGCCGTCGTCCTCGCCGCCGCCCTGCCGGTCGGCACCGCCGCCGCCTTCGAGCCGGAACGTCCCGAGTGCATCGCCCCGGCCGCGCCCGGTGGCGGCTGGGACTTCACCTGCCGCCAGGTCGGCAAGACCATGTATGACCTTAAGCTGGTGCCGACCCCGGTGCAGGTCACCAACATGACCGGCGGGTCGGGCGGCGTCGCTTACGCCCACATGGTGTCCAAGCGCGGCGGTCACGACAACGTGGTGGTCGCGGCTTCCTCCTCCACCACCACCCGTCTCGCCCAGGGCGCCTTCCCCGGCATGACCATGGATCAGGTGACGTGGCTCGGCTCCGTCGGCGCCGATTACGGCGTCATCGCCGTCGCCAAGGACAACCCGATCAACACGCTCCCCGAGCTGATGGACAAGATCAAGGCCGATCCCAACTCGATCGCCGTCGCCGGCGGTTCGGCCGTTGGCGGCTGGGATCACCTGAAGGTGCTGGCGGCGGCCCGCAAGGCCGGCGTCGAGAACCTGCGCGCCATCAAGTACGTGCCCTTCGAGGGCGGCGGCGAAGCGGTGACGCAGTTGCTTGGCGGCCACGTCCAGGCTTTCACCGGCGACATCTCGGAAGCCAAGGGCTTCGTCGACTCCGGCGACCTCAAGGTGCTGGCGGTGCTGGCTCCGGAACGCCTGCCGGGTGATTTCAACAAGTTCCCGACCGCCCGCGAACAGGGCATCGACTCGGTTGGCGTCAACTGGCGCGGCTTCTTCGGTCCGGGCGACATGCCGGCCGAAGCCCAGGCCTATTGGACCAACACCATCAAGGCGGTCTATGACTCCGCCGAGTGGAAGCAGATCATGGAAAACAGTGGTCTGATGCCGCTGGACGTCGGTGGTGACTTCACCGCCTTCGTGGCCCAGCAGGTGAAAGAAACCGAAGACCTGTCGCGCGAGATCGGCCTGATCAAATGAGCAGCGATCGCGTCTTCGGAGGCGTCGGGCTCCTGCTCGCCGCCTTCTTCATCTGGCAGGCCACGCAGGTGGAATTGGGGTTCAGCAGCGATCCGCTGGGCCCCAAAGCCTTCCCGATCATCATCGGAGGCGTGATGGCACTCGCGTGCCTTTATCCGCTCTTCCGCCCGGACGAAGCTCCCGACTGGCCGCCGCTCGGCCGCCTGCTGGAGATCGCCCTGGCGGTGGCGGTGATGACCGCCTACTCGCTTGCCTTGTCCGAAGTCGGCTTCCTGCTGGCGACGGCGGTGGCATCGGCGATCCTGTCCTGGCGGCTGGGCAGCCGGCCGCTGGGAGCCACGATCGCCGGTGTCGGCATCTCCGTCGGCATCTATGTCGTCTTCCACCTCATTCTCGGGCTGGCGTTGGCCCGTGGTCCCTGGGGGTTCTGAGCCATGGACGCACTCGCATCCCTGATGGACGGGTTCGCCATCGCGCTGACGTGGCAGAACCTCGCCCTGGCCCTGCTGGGGTGTTTCCTCGGCACCATCATCGGCGCCATGCCGGGTCTTGGCCCGTCCAATGGTGTCGCCATCCTGATTCCGGTGGCCTTCACCATGGGCCTGCCGGCCACCCCGGCGCTGATCCTGCTGACCAGCGTCTACTACGGCGCCATGTACGGCGGCCGCATCTCGTCGATCCTGCTCAACATCCCCGGTGACGAGCCGGCGATGATGACCACGCTGGACGGCTATCCCATGGCCCGCCAGGGCCGCGCCGGCGAAGCGCTGGCGCTGTCGGGCGTGGCGTCCTTCGTCGGCGCCTTCTTCGCCACCTGGGGCCTCGTGTTCCTGTCGCCGCTGCTGGTGAAGGTGGCGCTGCTGTTCGGCCCGGCGGAATACTTCGCGCTGTTCGTCCTGGCCTTCGCGACGCTGGGCGGCGTCACCAGCCGCAACCAGTCCAAGGCGGCCTTCGCCGCCGCGCTCGGCCTGGCCATCGCCATGATCGGCGTCGACGGTCAGACCGGCGTGCCGCGCCTGACCTTCGGCAACGTCCATCTGTACGACGGCATCGACTTCCTGGTCGCCATCGTCGGCTTGTTCGCCCTGTCCGAGGTGTTCATCTTCCTCGAACACAGGGGAGAATCCGATGCCTCGAACAAGGAAGCCAAGCCGCTCGGCCGCATCACGGTTCCGCTGAAGACCCTGAAGGAAACCAGCGGCACCATGGGCCGCTCCACCATCATCGGCTTCATCGCCGGGGTACTGCCGGGTGCTGGCGCCTCGCTGGGATCCTTCGTCGCCTATACGCTGGAAAAGCGCATGGTCGATCGCAAGGGCACCTTCGGCAAGGGCGACCCGCGCGGCGTGGTGGCGCCGGAAGCCGGCAACAACGCCGCCGCCGGCGGCGCCCTGGTGCCGATGCTGGCGCTCGGCGTGCCGGGTTCGGGCACCACGGCGGTTCTGCTGGCCATGCTGCTGGCGCTGAACATCACCCCCGGCCCGCTGCTGTTCACCAACAACCCGGACGTGGTGTGGGGCCTGATCGCCGCCCTGTTCATCGGCAACCTGATGCTGCTGGCCCTGAACATCCCCATGGTCGGCATCTTCGTGCGGATTCTGTCGGTGCCGCCGCGCATCCTGATGCCGATCGTCGCCATGGTCGCCGCCGTCGGCATCTACGGCATCTCCGGCTCGTCTTTCGACCTGCTGGTGATGGTCGGCTTCGGCGTCCTCGGCTGGGTTCTGCGCAAACTGGACGTGCCGCTGGTGCCGGTGATCCTGGGCGTTCTGCTCGGCAACCTGATGGAAGCCAACCTGCGCCGGGCGCTCACCATCTCCAACGGCGACTGGTCCATCCTGGTGGGCTCGCCGCTGACCATCTCGCTGTGGACGGTGTCCATCGTCGGCTTCGTGCTGCCGATGATCGTCGGGCGCTATGTCCGCATCCGCCGTGCCCACACCGCTGCCGGAGAAGGAGCGGACCCGGACTGACACGACCGGACCGCTCCACACACCTCCCACCTCCCGCTTCTCCGGCGGACCCTGCCCCTCTCCCTTTAACCCCGGGGAGAGGGGCATCTTTTTGCTTTGCCTCAGCGGTCGACGTCGACCACCACGCGGCCGGTGACGCCGCCCTTGAGGATCCGCTTGCCCAGGTCGGGCAGATCGCCGAGCCCGACGTCCTGGATCATGGCATCCAGGCGGTCGAGCGGCAGGTCGGTGACCAGGCGGGCCCAGGCCGCCTCGCGCTCCGCCTTCGGCGCCATCACCGAATCGATGCCAAGCAGGCTAATGCCACGCAGCAGGAACGGCACCACCGTCGTCTCCAGCGTGTTGCCGCCGGCGAGCCCGACCGCCGCTACGGCGCCGCGATACATCATCTGCGGCAGAATGTTGGCCAGCATCTGCCCGCCCACCGCGTCGATGCAACCGGCCCAGCGCTCCTTCAGCAGCGGCCGGGTGACCGGCTCGGCGAAGTCGCCGCGCGGCACGATGACGCTGGCGCCGAGATCCTTCAGATAAGCCTCGCTGTCGGCCTTGCCGGTCACCGCCTCCACCGTGTAGCCGAGGCGGGCGAGGATCGCCACCGCCACCGAGCCGACCCCCCCGGTGGCCCCGGTCACCAGCACCGGCCCGCGATCCGGCGTGATGCCGTGGGCCTCCAGCGCCATCACCGCCAGCATGGAGGTGAAGCCGGCGGTGCCGATGGCCATGGCATGGCGGGCATCCAGGCCGTCGGGCAGGCGCACCAGCCAATCGCCCTTCACCCTCGCCTTCTGGGCATAGCCGCCCCAGTGGACCTCTCCTACCCGCCAGCCGGTCAGCACCACCCGGTCGCCGGGGGCGAAAGCCGGGGTGTCGGAGGTCTCGACAGTGCCGGCGAAGTCCACGCCCGGCACATGCGGATAGTCGCGCACCAGATTGCCAAGGCCGTTCAGTACCAGACCGTCCTTGTAGTTCAGGGTCGAATGCGACACCCGCACGGTCACGTCACCAGCCGGCAAGGCGCTGTCGGGCAGGGTCTTGATGGTCGCCGCCACCTTGCCGTCGTCGGACTTGTCCAGTACCAGGGCCTGGAACTCGGTCGCTGCGGTCATATCGGGTCGTCCTCCATGTGCGGTTCTTGCTTGGTGGACCAAGCTTAGCAGAGCAGCGGCGGCCAACAAACGCGGCCAATGGACGCAGGCCGCCGCTGCGGCTACAACAGCGCCCGTGACGACACCACCGACCAGCATCACTTTTCCCGGCCTTTACGACGCGGGGCGCGGCGACGGCGCCCGCGACGCCCTGGTGCGGGCCACCCTGACGCGCCTGGAAATCCGCGACCGGCGCGGACTACTGCTGTCCGTCTGGCCCTATGCCGACGTGGAGCCGCGTCCGCCGGCAGACCCGACCAAGGCCCTGCATGTGGGCTGCCGCACCAAGCCGGCGGCCGACCTGGCGGTGCTCGATCCGGCCTTCGCCGGTGTCCTGCGGGAACGGCTGGCGGCGGTGCCGCGCGATGCTCGCGGCGCCCGCGCCGCCGCCGCCACCGCTGCCGCCTATCGCGGCGCCGGGGCTGCGTCGGAAACGGCCCCCCCCAAGG
>JAEWWF010000281.1 GCA_023396465.1 Pseudomonadota bacterium | reverse complement strand
GCGCACGGCGGCGAGCGTCGGAGCCAGGCCGGCGGCGCCGACGATGGCCGACATCACCCAGTCCGACGGCCGGGCAGCGGCCTCGCACACGGCGGCGGCGCCGGCGGCGGCCTCGATGCCGGTGCCGGCGAGACGGTCCTTGAGGTCGGCGTAGCAGCGTTCATCGGCCACCACCGCCACTTCCGGCCGCAGCGCCAGCGCCTGGGCGGCCAGGGCGGCGGCATTGCCGTTGGCGGTCAGGGCCACCACCTCGTAAGCGTCGCGGTCGCGGCTGATGAGGTCGACGGTGCTGCATCCGACCGAGCCGGTGGAGCCGAGGATGGTGACGCGGCGGCGGCCGTCGCGGCCGGTCGCGGTGGGTGCCGACGGAGCTACCATGCGGTGATGCCTCCCTGCCCCAGCAGCACGGCCAGGACCACGGCCGGCGCCGCCAGCACCAGCCCGTCGACGCGATCCAGCACGCCACCGTGACCGGGGATGATGGTGCCGCTGTCCTTCACGCCGAAGCGCCGCTTCACATAGCTTTCAGAGAGATCGCTGATCTGTTCGATGACCGCAAGGGCGGCGCTGAACACGGTCAGCACCACCAGGGCGCCGGGGTTGACGATCAGCGCCGTCACCAGCCCGACCACGGCGGCGGAGAACGCCCCGCCCCACAGGCCGGCCCAGGTTTTCTTGGGGCTGATGCGCGGGGCCAGCTTCGGCCCGCCGATGCGCTTGCCAAAGGCATAGGCGCCGGTATCGGTGGCCCACACCACGAACATCAGCCACAGCACGGTGGCGAGGCCACCCTCTTCCCGCAGCCACACCAGCGCGACCGCCGGCAACGCCACGTAAACAGCGCCCAGCGCCGCCCAACCGGCCGCAGGGCGCGACAGGGCCAGCAGAAAGACCGTCAGCGGCGCCACCACCACCACGGCCACCGCCCACAACGGCAGCGACACCACCGCCAGGGTGGCGATGGCGGCGGCAAAGCCGGCGGCCCAGCCCGGCAGACGGTGGCCGGGCTGCACCATGGCCTGCCACTCCCACGCCATCAGCAGCGCGATGGCGGCGACCGCCAGATCGAACACCGGCGATCCCGCCCACACGCACAACAGCGCCAGCGGGATCATGATGAGGGCGGAAAGCAGCCTGGTCTTCAGCACGTCGTCGTCAGCCCTTCACCCCGCCGTAGCGCCGTTCACGGCCATGAAACGCCGCGATAGCCGCTTCCAGCTCAACCCGCGTGAAATCGGGCCACAGGGTGTCGGTGAAGACCATCTCGGCGTAAGCGATCTGCCACAGCAGGAAATTGCTCACCCGCTGCTCGCCGCTGGTGCGGATGAGCAGGTCGGGATCGGGTATGTCGGCTGTGAACAGGCGACCGGCCACGGCCGCCTCGTCGATGGCGGCCGGGTCGATGCGCCCTGCCCGCGCCTCCTCCGCCAGCCAGCGGGCGGCGGCGGCGATTTCCGCCCGGCCGCCGTAGGACAGGGCGATGGTCAGTTGCAGGCCGGCATTATCCCGGGTGAGGGCTTCGGCGTCCTCGATCAGGCGCACCGTGTCGGGGCCGAACCGGTGGCGGTCACCGATCACCCGCAACCGCACGCCGTTGGCGTGCAGTTCCGCGATCTCGTTGCGCAGGTAAAGGCGCAGCAAGCCTCGCAGTTCGCTCACCTCGTCGTCGGGCCGGCGCCAGTTCTCCGACGAGAAAGCGAACAGGGTCAGGTAGCCGATCCCCAGCTCACCGGCGGCCCGCACCACCCGCCGCACGGCTTCCGCCCCCTGGCGGTGTCCGACGGGGCGCGGCAGGCCGCGGGCTTTCGCCCAGCGGCCGTTGCCGTCCATGATAATGGCGACATGCACCGGCGGCGGCGGCGCATCCCCCCGGCTGGGAAGAGGTTCGGCGCCCATCAGACCTGCATGATCTCCTGTTCCTTGTGCTTCAGCGTCTCATCGACCAGCTTGATGGCTTCGTCGGTGATCGCCTGCACTTCGGCGGTGTGACCGCGGTGCTCGTCCTGGGAGATGACGCCGTCCTTCTCCATCTTCTTCAGCGTGTCCATGCCGTCGCGGCGGACGTTGCGGATGGCGACACGGGCGGCCTCGGTGTACTTGGCGGCCACCTTGGACAGTTCGGTGCGGCGCTCTTCCGTCAGCGGCGGAATCGGCACGCGGATGCTCTGGCCCTCGGACGCCGGGTTGAGGCCGAGGCCGGCATCGCGGATGGCCTTCTCGACCGCCTTGGCCATACTGCGGTCCCACACGTTGACCACCAGCATGCGCGGCTCGGGCACACTGACGTTGGCGACCTGGTTGAGCGGCACGCTGGAGCCGTAGGCGTCGACGACCACCGGTTCGAGGAGGCTGGTGTGGGCGCGACCGGTGCGCAGGCCGGCGAATTCCTTCTTGAGGACTTCCACCGTCTGTTCCATGCGGTGCTTCAGGTCCTTCTTGAGCGTCTTGAAATCGGCTACGTCAGCGGACACGGCTCATTCCTCCTCGGTAATGATCGTATAGCGGCCCTCGCCCTTCATCACATGGGCGAAGGCATCGTCTCCATGCATGTCGAAGACCACGATCGGCAGTCGGTTCTCACGCGCCAGCGCGATGGCCGAGGCATCCATGACCCGCAGATCGCGGGCCAGCACCTCGGTATAGGTCAGGCGCGAATAATATTCGGCATCGGGCACTTTCTTCGGATCGGCGGAATAAACGCCATCGACGTTGGTGGCCTTCAGCAGCGCATCGCAGTTCATTTCCACGGCGCGCAGGGCGGCGGCGGTATCGGTGGTGAAGAACGGGTTGCCGGTGCCGGCGGCGAAAATCACCACCCGGTCCTTCTCCATGTGGCGGATGGCGCGGCGGCGGATATAGGGCTCGCACACGGCTTCCATGGGAATCGCCGACTGCACGCGGGTCTGCACGCCGCACTTTTCCAAGGCACTCTGCACCGCCATGGCGTTCATCACCGTCGCCAGCATGCCCATGTAGTCGGCGCTGGTGCGGTCCATGCCCTGAGCGGCGCCCGAAACGCCACGGAAGATATTGCCACCACCAATGACAAGACAGACCTGCACCCCCATCTCGCGTACCGTGCGAACCTCGCGGGCGATGGCGGCGACGGTCTGGCTGTCGAGCCCGAACTCGCGCGGGCCCATCAGCCCCTCGCCGGAGATTTTCAGAAGGACACGGCGAAATTGCGGCGCGGACATGGGAGCCTCGTTCGTGCTGGCGGACGGCGGACGGATAGATATGGCAGCCGCCCGACCGGGCCGGACGGTGGCCGGCGCTGCCGCGTACCAAGGGTTTCGGCGCAGCCGCGCCAGGGCGCGCGGCGCGCATGAAAAGGGGCGGCACCGGCCGGGGATGATATACACCATCCCGGCCGCTGTCGCCCCTTTTCCAAAGGACTCAGTTACTTCTTGAGCTGCGCGGCGACTTCGGCAGCAAAGTCCTTTTCTTCCTTCTCGACGCCTTCGCCGAGGGCGAAACGCACGAAGCCGGTCATCTTGATCGGGGCGCCGATGGTCTTGGCGGTGTCGTCGATGACCTTCTGCACCTTGCGGTCCGGATCGATCACGAAAGGCTGCTCCAGCACCACGACTTCCTCGTAGTACTTGCGCAGGCGGCCTTCGACCATCTTGGCGATGATCTCTTCCGGCTTGCCGGAGGCACGGGCCTGATCGGACAGAACGTCGCGCTCACGGTCCAGCGCCTCGGTCGAAACCGAGTCGACGGTCAGGAACTGCGGGTTGGCGGCGGCCACATGCATGGCGATCTGCTTGCCCAGCTCTTCGAGCTTGGCGGTATCACCAGCGGACTCCAGCGCCACCAGCACGCCGATTTTGCCGAGACCCGGCTTCACCGCGTTGTGCATGTAGGCGGCGACGACGCCCTGCTCGACCGAAAGAACGGCGGCGCGGCGCAGGTTCATGTTCTCGCCGATGGTGCCGATCAGGGCGGTCAACTGGTCGCCGACGTTCTTGTCGGAGCCCGGGAAAGCAGCGGCCTTCACGGCCTCGACATCGCCGCCGGTGGCGTGGGCGACGGCGGCGGCGGTCTGCACGAAGTCCTGGAAGGTCTCGTTGCGGGCAACGAAATCGGTCTCGGAGTTGACTTCAACGGCGGCGCCGGTGGTGCCTTCGGCCTTGACGGCGACCAGGCCCTCGGCGGCGACCCGGCCGGCCTTCTTGGCGGCGGCGGCGAGGCCCTTCTTGCGCAGCCAATCGACCGCCGCTTCCAGGTCGCCATTGGTTTCGGCGAGCGCCTTCTTGCAGTCCATCATGCCGGCGCCGCTCTTCTCACGCAGCTCCTTCACCAGGGACGCGGTAATCTCGGCCATCGTTAAACCTCTTGGTTGGCGTTCAAGCGGATCGGATTCAAAACCTGAAAAAATGGCGGCGACCAAGGGCCGCCGCCATGTCCTGGGCGCGGGCCCAGGTTAGCCGTTCTGGGCTTCGGCAGCGGCTTCGGCCTCGTCGAGGCCGGCCTCGACCGGGGCCTCTTCGCGTTCGCCGATGTCCACGCCGGCGGCGGCCATTTCCGCCGAAATGCCGTCAAGGACGGCGGCCGACAGCAGATCGCAGTACAGCTTGATGGCGCGCAGGGCATCATCGTTGCCCGGCACCGGGTAGGTGATGCCATGCGGATCGGAGTTGGAGTCGAGCACCGCGATGACCGGGATGTTCAGCTTGTTGGCCTCGGCGATGGCCAGGCTTTCCTTCACGGTGTCGATGACGAAGATGAGGTCCGGCTGGCCGCCCATCTCCTTGATGCCGCCGAGGGCGCGGGTGAGCTTCTCACGCTCGCGCTCCAGGTTCAGCAGTTCCTTCTTGGTCAGACCGGAGATGGGGCCGCCCGCCATCATCTCGTCCAGCTCGCGCAGGCGCTTGATGGAGTTGGAGACGGTCTTCCAGTTGGTCAGCATGCCGCCGAGCCAGCGGTGGTTGACGTAGTACTGGCCGCAGCGGGTGGCGGACTCGGCAACGATGTCGGCCGCCTGGCGCTTGGTGCCGACGAACAGCACGCGGCCGCCGTTGCTGACCACGTCACGCACGGCTTCCATGGCCCGGTGCAGCATCGGAACGGTCTGCTGGAGGTCGATGATGTGGACGCCATCGCGCACGCCGTACAGGTACGGGGCCATGCGGGGGTTCCAGCGGCGGGTGTTGTGGCCGAAGTGGCAGCCAGCCTCGATGAGGTGGCGCAGAGTAAAGGTCGGAAGGGCCATGATGTCCTCTTTTCCGGTTGAGCCTCCGCGGGTGGAGTGAACCGGCCCCATGGCCGGCACCGGAACGACCAGGGCAGCGGTAAAAGCAGCCCGGCCGCGCACCCGCGTGCGTGGTTGAGGCCCGCTATGTACAGCGCGGCCCCTGCTTTGGCAACCCCCTTGCGGATGCGGCGCGGTGAAGAGTTGATGAAGGCCCAAGCCGTCGCCGCTCCCTCTCGACAGGGCAGGCCGCCGGTGGCAAGGTGCCGGCCCGTTCCGACCAGTGTGGAGACCGCCGCGATGACGGCCGATGCGTCCTTCTTCGGCGTTATGCCCGTGGAGCAGTTCCTTGCCGAGTACTGGCAGAAGAAGCCGCTGTTCATCAAGGGCGCCTTCAAGGATTTCGTCAGCCCCATCGAGCCCGACGAGCTGGCCGGCCTTGCCCTGGAGGAAGACGTCGAAAGCCGCATCGTCATCGAGAACGGCAAGACCCCGTGGGAACTGCGCCACGGTCCCTTCAGCGAAAAGACCTTCAAGGGCCTGCCCAAGGACAAGTGGACGCTGCTGGTGCAGGGTGTCGACCTATGGGTGCCGGAAGTGGCGGCGTTGGTGGATGACTTCCGCTTCATCCCCAACTGGCGCATCGACGATATCATGATCTCCTACGCCGCCGATGGCGGCGGCGTAGGCCCGCATTACGATACCTATGATGTCTTCCTGCTTCAGGCCCATGGCCGCCGCCGCTGGGATATCGGCCAGTTGTGCGAGGCCGACGCTCCCATCCTCGACCACCCCTCCTTACGCATCCTGACCGAGTTTCACACCGCCGACGGCTGGGACTGCGAACCGGGCGACCTGCTGTACCTGCCGCCTCGCCTCGCCCACTTCGGCGTCGCCCAAGGCAATGACTGCATGACCATCTCGGTCGGGTTCCGGGCGCCCGGCGTCGGCAGCATGATCCGTGAGTTCGCCGAAAGCATCGCCGAGCGGGTGCCCGAGGAAGTGCGCTACGAAGACCCAGACCTTATCGTGCAGGCCAACCCCGGCGAGATCACCCCGGCAGCGGTGGAGCGCATCCGCGCCTTGGTGATGCAGCGCCTGGACGACCCGGACAGTCTGGCGGCGTGGTTCGGCAAGCATGTGACCGAGCCAAAATACGACTACTTCCCACCGCCCGCCGATGCCCCGCTGGGAGCGGAAGGCGTGCGGCGGGCGCTGGCCGACGGCGCCGACCTGCGTCGCAACGAAGGCAGCCGCTTCGCCTACCAGGAACGCACGGGCGGCGGCATCCGCCTGTTCGTGGACGGCGAGGGCTTCCTATGCGCCGGCGCCGCCGCCGACCTCGGCCGCCTGCTGTGCGCCGAGACCTTCATCGAGGCCGACCGCCTGCGCGAGACGGTGCGCGACGGCGCCGCCCTCGGCCTGCTGGCGCAACTCCATGATCGCGGATCGCTGCACCTTGATTGAGGTCGAGGACTATCCCTTCACCGGCTACCTCGCCGCCGACGGTTTCCTCGACCCGCTGTTGGAGGAACTGGGCGACGCCGTTGCCCATGTCCACGGCCGGCTGGTGTTCTGCCCCGGCCCACCGCGGCCGGCGGCATGGTCGCAGAACACCTGGATGGCGCCGCGGCTGATCCGCTTCGAGAGCAACGGCGAGGCCGCCCGCGCCCTGCGCGACATCCAGCGCAACTGGGCCTTCTACGGCGTCGAGCATCACCGCCGCGCCGCGCTCATCCAAGAGAAGCTGCCGCATGTCTCGGCCAAGCCGCTGGTGTTTCCGCAGCCGGCCCCCACGACGCCGCTGGGGTCGTGGACGCTGCTCGACCGCACCACCCTGGTGGCGGCGGCCCGGTGCTCCAGCCCCTTCGCCAATGGCGAGATTGCCTTCGTCGAGGACCGCGAAGGCCCGCCGAGCCGCGCCTATCTGAAGCTGTGGGAAGCCTTCACCCTGCTCGGCCGCATGCCGCAGCCAGGGGAGCGGGTGATCGACCTGGGGGCCTGCCCCGGCGGCTGGACCTGGGTGCTGCAACGCCTGGGGGCGCAGGTGGTGGCGGTCGACAAGGCGCCCCTCGACCCGCGCGTCGCCGCCCTACCTGGAGTGGAGGTGCGGCTTGAAAGTGCCTTCGGCCTCAAGCCGGCCGATGTCGGGCCGGTGGACTGGCTGTTCTCCGACGTCATCTGTTACCCCGAACGGCTGCTCCGCCTGGTGACCGAATGGATCGACAGCGGCCTCGCCCGCAATTTTATTTGCACGATCAAGTTTCAAGGGGCGACCGATCACGCAACGGCACGCGCCTTCGCGGCCATTCCGGGCAGCCGCGTTTTACATCTGTCGGTCAACAAGCATGAACTGACCTGGATCAGGCTCGCCGACGGAGAATAGGTGCCACGCAACAGTTGAACTTCCGCCCGGCAATCGTATGATTGACATCGACCTGCTGGTTAAGCCCTGGTCAGGAGCCAATGAGGGGGAAGATCATGAAGGCCGACGACGTGCGCGCCATCGTGGCGATGGAGATAAAAACGCCCTCATGGGATGAAGAAGTCCGGGCGTTGCAGCTATGCCTGCGCCACCTGATTCGCGATGCGGAAGCGCTGGAATTGCCCTCTGTGGTGGTCGCCTTGGAGACGGCGATCTCCGCTCTCGACCAAGCGGCGCCCCAGCCCACCGCCGGCTGAAGAAGCGCGGCGGCGGCCGGAGGCGCACGGGGATCAAGCTCGCGGCAGAGGCGCGAAATCGTTGCTGCCGAGGAAGTGCGGGCGGCGTTCCGAGGGCCCGAAGGCCTGCTTGGGCGTGTTTTCGACTGAATTGAACACGAAGAAGACGTTGGAACGCGGGTAGGGCGTGATGTTGCCGTTCGAGCCGTGCATGACGTTGCACTCAAAGAACAACACCGAGCCGGCTGGACCGGTGGGCTGTTCGATGCCGCACCGGGTTGCCAGCCACTCCATGCTGGCGTTGGAGGGAACACCGAACTCCTGGCGCCGCAAGGATGCCTTGAAGTGATCGTCGGGGGTGCCGCCGGAGCAGGCGACGAACCACTTGTGCGATCCCGGCATCACCATCACCGGGCCATTGACGGGGGTGTTCTCCGTCAGCCAGATGGCGCAGGACACCATGCGCATGCGCGGCACGCCGTCCTCCACGTGCCAGGTCTCGAAGTCGGAGTGCCAGTAGAACTCCTTCCCTTTGAAGCCGGGCTTGTAGTTGATGCGGCTCTGGTGAACGTAGACGTCACTGCCAAGCAATTGGCGGGCGCGGTCGGCGATGCGCGGATCGCATGCGAGGCGCTGGTACACCTCGCTGGTTTCGTGGACGCGGAAGATGGACCGTAGACTGTCGCTGTCCGGCTCGCGGATCACCTCGTCGGTTTGCGTGGCCTCGGCCTCGGTCCACAGGCGGTCCAGTTCGGCCTTGAATACCGCCAGATCATCAGGGCCGAAGAACGTCGGATAGAACAGGAAGCCGTTGCGGTCGTAGGCATCCAGTTCGTCCTGGCCGAGCGGGCCGTCCGCCGCCGCGCCGTACACCACCGGGTCTTTTCGCGCGGTGATGACGTCTTCCGTTCCCTTGCGCGACGGATAGATGTCCTGCTCCTGGATCGCGTTCATGGTCGTTTCTCCTGTGTCGGTCCTGATGGGTGCGGCGGGGGCGGTCAGGCCGCCGCCTCGTCCTCCTCGTCGGTGATGAGCGGGTAGACGCCATTCTCGTCGTGGTCTTCCTTGCCGGTCAGCGGCGGGTTGAAGACGCAGATCATGCGCATGGTCTCGGTGGCACGCAGCCAGTGGCGCTCGTGCCCGTTCAGGGCGTACATGACGCCGTCGTGCAGCGCGAACTTCTCGCCGGTGTCGATGACCTCGATCTCGCCCTTGCCGCCGACGCAGTACACCGCCTCCAGGTGGTTGGCGTAGTGGATGTAGGTTTCCGTGCCGCCGTGGATGAGCGTGTCGTGGAACGAGAAGCCCATGCCATCCTTGCGCAGCAGCATGCGGCGGCTGGTCCAGGTGCCCGTGTCGGCCTTCACCTCGGCATCGGTGCCGATGAGGTCATCGAGCTTGCGAACGATCATTGCGTCGAATCCTTTCTGTCTTCCTCTGGGTTCCGCTGGCGGCCTCTGCCGATCACGCGGCGCTGCGGCTGTGGTTGTCCTGGGTGTCGGAGCCGCCGCGCCTGGCCGCCACGGCGGTGAAGGCCTGCTCCAGGATGTCGAGGCCCTTGGCCAGCCCCTCGCCGGTGATGGTCAGCGGCGCCAGGATCTTCACCACCTCGCCGTCGGGGCCGGAGGTTTCGATGATCAGGCCGCGCTTGAACGCCTCGGCGCAAATTTCCTTGGCCGCGCCCTCGGCGCCCAGGGCGATGCCCTGCATGAAGCCGCGGCCGCGCACCTCGCCCTTGAACTGCGGGAAGCGGTCGCGCAGGCGCAGGAAGCGTTCGCGGATGATCGCCGCCTTCTCCCGCACGCTGTCGGTCAGGGCGTCGGTTTCCCAATGGCGCAGGGCCTCCGTGGCGGCGATGAAGGCGAGGTTGTTGCCGCGGAAGGTGCCGTTGTGCTCACCGGGGCCAAACACGTCGTACTCGGGCTTGATGAGCGTCACCGCCAGCGGCAAGCCGAGGCCGCCGATGGACTTGGACAGGCAGATGATGTCGGGCTCGATGCCCGCCGGCTCGAAGCTGAAGAAGGTGCCAGTCCGGCCGCAGCCGGCCTGCACGTCGTCGACGATCATCAGCATGTCGTGGCGGGTGCACAGCTCGCGCAGGCGCTTCAGCCATTCCATGGAGGCGGCGTTGATGCCGCCCTCGCCCTGCACCGTCTCCAGGATCACCGCCGCCGGCAGGTCGACGCCGGAGCCGGCATCCAGCACCAGCTTCTCGAAGTACCCGAGGGTGTCGACGCCCTTGCCGAGATAACCCTCGAACGGCATGAACACCGTGTTGTTGAGCGGCAGGCCGGCGCCGCCGCGCTTGAACTGGTTGCCGGTGACCGCCAGCGAGCCCAGCGTCATGCCGTGGAAGGCGTTGGTGAAGCTGACGATCTTCTCCCGCCCCTTGACCTTGCGGGCGAGCTTGAGGGCGCTTTCCACCGTGTTGGTGCCGGTCGGTCCGGGGAACATCATGCGGTACGACAGGCCGCGCGGCTTCAGGATGACATCCTGGAAGCGCTCGATGAAGCGGCCCTTGGCGGCGGTGGCCATGTCCAGGCTGTGCAGCACGCCGTCGTTTTGCAGGTAGTCGATGACCGCCTGCTTCATGGCTTCGTCGTTGTGGCCGTAGTTCAGCGCGCCGGCGCCGGCGAAGAAGTCGATGTATTCGCGGCCCTTGTCATCGATCAGGGTGTGGCCCTTGGCCTTGACGAACACGGCGGGAAAGTCGCGGACATAGGAGCGGACGTTGGATTCATAGGTGGCGAAAATATCCATGGGGGTCTTCCTCCCGGTGGTCTTGTTGCCGACGGCGAGCGGGCCGATACGGAACAGGCGCTCTGGCTCGTGGGCCGCGCCGGTGGCGGGGAACCAGTCCCCGGGGAAAATCTCGGACACCGCGACGGCGGCGTGATGGCGCCGGGCGGCGGCGCGGAACAGGGCTTCGGAGGCGCCGTTGGAGGGCGTGACCGTCGCTTCCAGGAAGCGCGGCGGACTGCCCTGCGGACCCGGACGGCGCAGCAGCGCATCCAGCAGCTGCGAGCCGAGGCCGCGCCCCTTCTCGCTCGGCGCCACGCCCACCTGCCACACGAACACCGTGTCCGACTGGCGCGGCGGCACGAAGCCGATGACGAAGCCGACCAGGCGGCCGTCGCGCTCCGCCACCAGGCTGGTGTCGGAGAACCACTGCCCCATCATCAGGTAGGCGTAAGGGGAATTGCGGTCGAGCGCGCCGGTGGCGTCGACCAGGGCGACCATGGCAGCACCGTCGGCGGCCCGGGCCGGGCGGATGAGCGGCGCCGTCGGGCGCGTGGCAGGCTCGTCGGCAACGGGGCGCGGCAACGCGGCACCACCGCCAAGACCCTCCGGTGCGGCAGAGGCACGGCGGGGAGTTGAGGAAATCGTCATCACCTCGTCACATAATCTTCAGCTCGGACCGGCGAATAAAACTTCGCGGGGCCCCTCGATCCATCCATTCGCGGCCTTCAACGCCTTCCCGACGTTTCGGTTGCGGCAGATCCGACGCCCGCCGACTCCGCGACAGACGCATTGTGCCTCGGCGTGAATGCCATGAACGTCGACGTGCGGTGTGATGAATAAAATACGCATGCCGTCAGATATGTCAACCCATACGCTTTTCTACGCCTCCACGGTTACTCTACAGACGATCCAAGTTGGACTTCTTACGCTGCAAATTTTCACTGGCTTTTGCCGAAGTTTTTACGTCTCCTGACTATTTACGTTTACATTTTTACTGATTTTTCCGTTGATTCCTCCGCCGATGGACCTATCCTGACGACATCGCGTCGGCCCTGCCCCCTGCCTGACGATACTGGGGCTCTACTCCGTTGCCATCCATCGGCGCCGTCAGGCGTTTGGCAGGCACCGTGATGATCCTTGTCACCAGGATCAGCGCTACTGTCGCCGGAACCAATCACGACACAGGAGGTCAATTCCGCCATGAAAGGCTACATCACCATCGTCCGCCGCGACCGCGACGACGGCTATCAGGCCGAGGTGCTGGGCGTGCCGGGATGCAAGTGCTCGGCCCCGACGGTGGACGAAGCCCTGCACGCCGCCACTCAGAGCCTGCGCCGCCGCGCCGTGGAGATGCAGGAGGAAGGCAGGGATCTGCCCGCGCCGCGTCCGTCGCACGACATGATTTCGGAAGTGGCCCGACGCTCGGCGGTGGCCGGGGCCTGCCTGCGCGAGCCGAAGCTCAGCGCCTGACGTCCGACCGCCGGGCGGGCATGCGAAAAGGCCGGAGGACCATGCCCTCCGGCCTTTTCACGGGTCTGTGGTGTGTCGACTACTGGGCCGGCGCCGCGCCGGAGCCGGTTCCGCCGGTCGGCGGCGTGGTCGGGGCACCTTCTGGATGCGGCTGCGGATTGGTGGTGGGTGACGGCCCTGTCTGCGGGCTGTCCCCGGGCATCGGCGGCGCGCCGGGCGCCGGAGCCTGGGCCGGCGGCGCCTCGGTTGCCGGCATGATGGCTGGCGGCTGATTGCCTTGGCCGAACATCCACCAGCCAAGCGTCACCACCGCCAGCACGATGACGACGATCACGATGGTCCGGCGCGAATTACCTTGCCTGTCAGCCATGTGCGATCCTCTCTTGATGTTGAGCGCCAACATGGCCGGGCTTGGCAGGGCGCCCTGCATGGGTAACGGGGTGCGTCCGCGGGCGGTTCGGCGCGGGAGGCGCGAAACTCCTTGCACGGCACCGCCGCGCCCGGTAACCCTTGAACGCCCATCCCGGCAACCCCTGCCAGAAGTGCCGCCATGACCAGCCGCCTGTCGCTCGTTCTGCGCCATCCTCAGCTCAAGTCCCTGTATGCCTTCTGGGTCTCCCGCTGCGACGAGGACGCCCTGCCCATGGCCGAGGACATCGAGCCCGCCGACCTGCGGCCGTGGATCGGCAATCTGGTGGTGATGGACGTGCAGAAGGCCGAGCAGGGTGGCGGCTATGCCTATGCCTACTACTCCAGCGGCTTCGCCACCGCCTTTGGGGACAAGGCCGGGCGCACCATCGACGACCTGCCGGAAGACCAGCGGGCGCTCATCAAGGCGGAATACGACTGTGTGCGCGGGGAGCGCATCCCCACCTCCCGCGTCTACACTGCCGATTTCGCCGATGGCCGCCAGACGTGGGAGCGGCTGGTACTGCCGTTCTTCGATCCCGACGGCGCCGTGGTCAAGCTGCTGGTAGCCGCCTACCGCTTGCCGGCCTGAGGGTTTTTGCCGAGTCGCACGGGTTTCTGTTGATCCCGACCACCCTCCCCTGAGATAACTGAGCCGGACTTTCCGCACCCGCCGGCCGGGCGGGCGCGCCCTCCGTCTGTCGCTGCAACCGGAAACGCCACATGACCGCTGACCTCTCCGACGTCACCGCCCCGGACAAGTACGAGGTGATGACCGCCGACGAGTTCAATCTCTGGTGCGCGCTCAATGGCAAGCCCTACCGGCTCGCCCGCCATGTGTGGCCCGACGGCCGCGCCGAGTGGGACGTGGAGGTGAACCCCGGCAAGACCGATGCCATGGTCTGCTACGGGACCGGCCGCGAGGACGAAGCCGTCGCCGCCGCCGCCGCCTTCGCTTTCATCGCCGGCGTGGAATGGGCCGAGGCCTCGATCCGCGCCCGCCTGGAGGACGAAGTCCTGGCCGGCGAGGAGGACGACGAGGACGGCTTCGACGCCTGGGCGGCGGCGGATGAGACCGAGGACGGAGGCGATCCCCACGACGGGCAGGACGACGCCGACGTACCGGCGGCGGATTTGGCGGATGAGTCGGACACCCCCGGCCAGGACGACGACGAGGGCGGCGATCTGCGCCCCGCCCTTGGCTGCATCGCTCCGGCGGCCCCCGAGGACTGGACCGACGAGGATGAGGCGGCGGACGAGGATCCCGCCGATCTGGAGGAGGATGGAGTCGACGAGGAAGCCGGGGACGACACCACCGTCACCGCCCTGCCCTCCGGCGCCGAGGACGACGGCGGATACGAGTATCCTGGCCTCACCCTGCTGCAACTGCCGAGCAACCGTGACAACACCCCGGAGGACGAAGCCAAGCTGGCCGGCAATGCCCGCTCGCTGGAAACCGTGCTGAAGAACTTTCGGGTTCGCGGCGAGATCATGGAGGTCAAGGTCGGCCCGGTGGTCACGCTCTATGAACTGGAGCCGGTGCCGGGCACCAAGTCGGCCACCATCATCAATCTGGCCGACGACATCGCGCGGTCGATGTCGGCGATCACCGCCCGTATCGCCGTGGTCCCCGGCCGCAGCGTCATCGGCATCGAACTGCCCAACGAGACGCGCGAAACCGTGTGGCTGCGCGAGATCATGGACAGCGAGTCCTTCCAGGGCACTCACAAGCTGCCGCTGGCGCTTGGCAAGGACATCGGCGGCAATCCCATGGTGGTGGACCTGGCGCGCATGCCGCACCTGCTCATCGCCGGCACCACCGGCTCGGGCAAGTCGGTGGGCATCAATGGCATGATCCTGTCGCTGCTCTACCGTCTGCCGCCGGAAAAGTGCCGCCTGATCATGGTCGACCCGAAGATGCTGGAACTGTCGGTCTATGACGGCATCCCGCACCTGCTGACCCCGGTGGTCACCGACCCCAAGAAGGCGGTGCAGGCGCTGAAATGGGCGGTGCGCGAGATGGAAAGCCGCTACAAGGCCATGGCGACCCTCGGCGTGCGCAACATCGAGGGCTACAACGCCCGCGTCACCGAGCTGGTGGAGAAAGGCGAGCGGGTCATGCGGCAGGTGCAGGTCGGCTTCGACCGCGACCGCCGCGAGCCGATCTATGAAGACCAGCCCATGGACCTGCGGCCCCTGCCCTACATCGTGGTGGTGGTGGACGAAATGGCCGACCTGATGCTGGTGGCCGGCAAGGAGATCGAGGCGGCGATCCAGCGTCTCGCCCAGATGGCCCGCGCCGCCGGCATCCACCTCATCATGGCGACCCAGCGGCCGTCGGTGGACGTCATCACCGGCACCATCAAGGCCAACTTCCCCACCCGCATCAGCTTCATGGTGACGAGCAAGATCGACAGCCGCACCATCCTGGGCGAAGCCGGGGCCGAGCAGCTGCTGGGCCAGGGCGACATGCTCTACATGCAGGCCGGCGGCCGCATCACCCGCGTCCACGGTGCCTTCGTCGCCGACCACGAGGTGGAGAAGGTGGTGCGGTTCCTGAAGGATCGCGGCGAGCCCGAGTACCTGCATACCGTCACCGAGGATGACGAGTACGACGGTGACGGCCTCGGCTACGAGGGTGGCGGCGGGGGCGGCGGCGCGGTGGGGCTGGAGAACATCCCCTCCTCTGGCGACGACCTCTATGACCAGGCGCTGGCGTTGGTGCTGCGCGAACAGAAGGTCTCGGTCAGCTTCATCCAGCGCCACCTGCAAATCGGCTACAACCGCTCCGCCCGGCTGGTGGAGCGCATGGAAAACGAGGGCGTCATCAGCCCCGCCAACCATGTCGGCAAGCGTGAGATTCTGGTGTCCGCCGCCACCTATGGCGGCGCCCCTTCGGATGCCGACGATTACTGACGGCCGCATCCTCCTCCCGCGCCGGACGTTGCTGCACTGCAACTGACTAGCCGGGAGGAGTCCACCATGCCACGCAGAAGGCCCCGCCGCCTCGCCTCCCCCGCCGCCCCGGCGGGACTCGGGCTCAATGCCCTGCACGCGGCGGCGAAATCCGCCGAGATGCTGGCGGCGGCGGCGGTGACCATCGGCCTGCGCACCACCGCCATGGGGGCGGCATGGCAGGGCTGGCGGCCACACGACCACCGTGAAAATACCCGCATGGTGACGGAAAAGATGACGGCGGCCGGCGAACTGGCCGCCGCCGCCGGAAGCAGCATGATCGCCATGCAGACGGAGATGCTGCGGCTGTGGACCGATGCCGGGGCCTGGAATCGCCTCGCCACCCTTAGTCTCAGCGGCTACAGCGCCATGCTGAAGCCCTATCACAGCCGCACCACCGCCAACGCCAAGCGCCTCGGCCGCAAGCGACGGTGAAGGAAGCGGGCGATCGTCTACTAGTAGATCAGGTCAGGCGGCCTTCGTTCAAGCGCACGGTACGGTCCATGCGGCCCGCCAGGTCGGGGTTGTGGGTGGCGATCAGAGCGGCCAACCCCTCCTCCCGCACCAGCGTGAGGAAGCCGCCGAAAACAAGGTCGGAGGTGTGAGGATCGAGGTTGCCGGTGGGTTCGTCGGCCAGCAGCAGGCGCGGCCGGTTGGCGAGCGCCCGACAGATGGCGACGCGCTGCTGCTCGCCGCCCGACAGTTCCGCCGGCCGGTGCCGCGCCCGCTTGGCGAGGCCCATGCCCTCAAGCAAGGTCATGGCGCGGTCCTTGGCCTGCCGCCGCGACACCCCGGCGATCATCTGCGGGATGACCACGTTTTCCACCGCCGAGAACTCCGGCAGCAAGTGATGGTATTGATAGACGAAGCCGAGATGGCTGCGGCGCAGGGCGGTGCGCTTGTCGTCCGACAGGCGCCCGGCCTCGGTGCCGGCGATGGCGACGGTGCCCGACGTCGGCTTTTCCAGCAGGCCGCAGATTTGCAGCATGGTGGATTTTCCGGACCCGGACGGCCCGACCAGGGCGACGATTTCGCCGCTGGCGATGGTCAGGTCGATGCCCTTCAGCACCTCCAGCGTCTCGCCGCCCTGCTTGAAGCGGCGGCGGACGTCGATCAGCGACAGCGCGGCATCACTCATAGCGCAGGGCCTCCACGGGATCGAGGCGGGCGGCCCGCCAGCTGGGGTAGATGGTGGCGCCAAACGACAGCCCGAGCGCCATCAACACCACCGAGGTGACCTCGTTCCAGTCGATCTCCGCCGGCATGTTGGCGAGGAAGTAGATTTCCGCCGCGAACAGTTCGGTGCCGGTGATGTTCTGAAGAAACTGGCGGATCGCTTCGATATTGGCGGCAAAGGCGACGCCGAGGCCGAGACCGGCCAGGGTGCCCACCACGCCCACCGAGGCGCCGGCCATGAAGAAGATGCGCATCACCGCCCCGCGTGTCGCCCCCATGGTGCGCAGGATGGCGATGTCGCGGCCCTTGTCCTTCACCAGCATGATCAGGCCGGAGATGATGTTGAACGCCGCCACCAGGATGATCAGCGTCAGGATCAGGAACATGACGTTCCGCTCCACCTGCAACGCATTGAAGAAGCTTGAATTGGTGCGCTGCCAGTCGAACAGACGATAGCCCGCCCCCAGTTCCGCCGTGATGGCAGCCATGGCGGCGCGGGTGCGGTCGGCGTTGTCGAGCACCACCTCCAGATGCGATACCGCGTCGGGCTGCTGGAAATAGACCTGCGCCGCCGCCAGCGGCATGAACACGAAGGAACTGTCGTATTCGTACATGCCGACGCTGAAGATGGCGCCGATTTCGTAGGCGCGCACCCGCGGCACGGTGCCGAAGGCGGTGGGGGTGCCCTTGGGGCTGATCAGCGACAGGCTGTCGCCCAGGCGCAGGCCGTATTTCTCCGCCATGCGCTGGCCGATGAGGATCTTGTCGTCCCCGAGATCGGCGAGCGCCCCCTGCACGATGTTGTCGGCGATGATGCGGCGCTGGCCCAGCGCCTCGGCCGTCGCGCCGCGCACCACGGCCCCGCCGGAGACGTTGTTGGCGCTGGCCATCACCTGGCCCTCGATCATCGGCGTCACCGCCACCACCCCCGGCACGCCCCGCACCTGCCCGGCCACCGTCTCGAAATCGAAGAAGTTGGGGCCGTTGGAGAACACGGTGACGTGGCCGTTGAGGCCGAGGATGCGGGTCAGCAACTCCTGCCGGAAGCCGTTCATCACCGCCATGACGATGATCAGCGTCGCCACCCCGAGGGCGATCCCCAGCAGCGAGAAGCCGGCAATGACGGAGACGAACCCCTCGCGCCGACGCGCCCGCAGATAGCGGAACGCCATCATCCGTTCAAAGGCGGAAAACACCATGCCTGTCCTTATCCAGCCGCTGCGGGGGAAGTGAGGAAAACCACCAAGACTCCAAGACACCAAGACGCCTGTGTGATCGTGCTCCGCTGCCGCCACCTTAAAGAATGGGAATACTCTTCTTCAGCGAGGCACCGGGCGGCAGCCGTGGAGACGGCTGCCTTGGTGTCTTTGTGTCTTGGTGGTTCACCCGTGCCGGCTCACCCTCACCCGGCGAAGCGGGCGACGACGGCGTCGAGCGGGAGTTCGCTGCGCTCGCCGGTCTTGCGGTTCTTCAGTTCGGCGAGGCCGGCCGCCACGCCCTTCGGGCCGATGATCACCTGCCACGGCACGCCGATCAGGTCCATGTCGGCGAACTTGGCGCCGGCGCGCTCGTCGCGGTCGTCGTACAGCACCTCGACACCGGCGGCGTTCAGCGCCGCATAGAGGCGATCGCAGGTTTCGGTGCAGGCGCTGTCGCCGGCCTTCAGGTTGATGAGGCCGACCTGGAACGGCGCCACGCCCTCCGGCCAGATGATGCCGGCGTCGTCGTGGCTGGCCTCGATGATGGCGCCGACCAGGCGCGACACGCCGATGCCATAGCTGCCCATGTGGACCACCACGTCCTCGCCGCCGGGGCCGGTGACCACGGCGCCCATGGGCTGTGAATACTTGGTGCCGAAATAGAAGATGTGGCCGACCTCGATGCCGCGGGCGTTGACGATGTCGCCGGCCGGCGTCTCGTCGGTTTCCGGGTTGTATTTCTCGTCGGTGGCGGCGAACAGGCTGGTCCAGTCGTCGACGATGGGCTGCAAGTCGGCGTCATAGTCCACGTTGGCGGGGATCGGCTTTTCCAGCAGGGCGCGATCAACGTAGACGCCCGACTCGCCGGTCTCGGCCAGCACGATGAACTCGTGGCTGAGGTCGCCGCCGATGGGGCCGGTATCGGCCTGCATGGGGATGGCCTTCAGGCCCATGCGGGCGAAGGTGCGCAGGTAGGCGACGAACATGCGGTTGTAGGACTTGCGGGCGTCTTCCTGCGTCAGGTCGAAGGAATAGTTGTCCTTCATCATGAACTCGCGGCCGCGCATGACGCCGAACCGGGGCCGCACCTCGTCGCGGAACTTCCAGTGGATCTGGTAGAGGTTCTTCGGCAGATCCTTGTAGCTGCGCACGTTGTTGCGGAAGATGTCGGTCACCACTTCCTCGTGCGTCGGGCCGTAGAGCATGTCGCGCTCGTGGCGGTCGACGATGCGCAGCATTTCCTTGCCGTAATCGTCATAGCGGCCGCTTTCCCGCCACAGGTCGGCCGACTGGATGGTCGGCATGAGGATTTCCTGGGCGCCCGCCGCGTCCTGCTCCTCGCGCACGATCTGCTCCACCTTGCGCAGCACCCGGTAGCCGAGCGGCAGCCAGTTGTAGATGCCGGCGGCGTGCTGGCGCACCAGTCCGGCGCGCAGCATCAGGCGGTGCGAGACGATCTGCGCCTCGGAGGGGTTTTCCTTGAGCGTCGGCAGGAAATAGCGGGACAGACGCATGCAATCCTCGAACTAGCGGTGTGGACGCCGCCGAGAAGCCGGCAGCGCAGGTTGGCCGCACTCTACCGCGCGCCCAAGGCAGGGGCAACAGGCCGCGGCGACCTCACTTGTCCGCCGGAATGGGGCGAAAATCGGGGCGGGCTACTGCTGCATCGAACGCTGACGGGCGGCCCGCCGTTGCGCCTCCAGCGTGCGGCAGGCCTCCCGCAGTTCGCGCTGTACGGAGGGTTCCATGGGCTCGCCGTTCCAATAGACGATGCCGTCGCGGATGGTGACGGCGCCCAGCACCGTCTCGGCCTTAAGGACACCGCGGGCCGCCTCGGGCACCCGGTCCTGCAATCGCCCGCCGAGGTCGAGGCCGATGTAGAAGGAGATTTCTTCCGGCAGGTCCATGCGATAGCCGCCGCCCACGTCGGCCGGCGCGACGGCGCGGCCGTGGACGTCCACCCCCGGCTCATAGGCCACCCCTGGCGGCTGGCGGTAGGTAATGCCCTGGTCGATGGCGGGGCAGTCGAGCGGGGTGATGGTGATACGCAAGGGGCCGTCGTCGGTCGCATCCACGTCCGCCGCGAGGGCCGTGCCCAGTCCGGCCGCGGTGACAAGCCCCCCGGCGAGGACCGCGAGGGTGGCGAGCTTTCCCATACGCTTCATCATCGTCATCCCCTGAACCTGAGGCCGCCGCCCCAGTGTGGGCGGAGTGTCTTTAAGGAAGGGTTGCGCCCTCAAGATCGAAATGAAATTCGCCCACTCAGAGCCTCAGGGACACATATTGTCAAAAACATAGTGACAAGAGCCTGAAAGTTACGTAACGTCCTTGCGTTGACGTAGGAGCTGCATCGGCTCAGGTTTAGGGAGGACGCCGCGCGAGCGGCCGGCGGGGCACCGCTGCAAACGACGCCGAAATGGCGCAGGCCGGAGCCATGGGTTCCGGCCTTTTTCAATGCCCTGGCGGCCTGTCCTAGCGTGCCCTCTCATCCGGCACACGCCGCGCCCAAGCCGGATCAAGGTCGACGATTCGCAGGGCCGCCGGGCAATCGGGGCGATGCGCGCCCGGCAGGTAGCCGATGCTCATGAGAAATTCGTTCACCACCTCGCCGCCCATGAACTTGAAGGTCTTGCGGAACAGCTTCACCCACTCCTCCTTGTCGCGTGGATGATGCATCTCGATCCAGGCCGCGAAGCTGCCATGCTCCGCCTGGAGGGCGAGCACCCGGCGGGCGTTCTCGATGGTGGCGTCGACCTTCAGGCGGTTGCGGATGATGCCGGGGTCGGCCAGCAGCCGGGCGCGGTCGGTGTCGTCGAAGCGGGCGACGGCTGCGGGATCGAAGTCGGCGAAGGCGGCGTTGAGGGTCGGCCGCTTGTTCAGGATCAGCAGCCACGACAACCCGGCCTGGAACACTTCCAGGCACAGGCGCTCGAACAGCACGCGGTCGTCGGTAACGGGTACGCCGTATTCGTTGTCGTGATAAGGCCCGTGGACCGGATGGCCCGGCGCCGCGTCGCAATAGCCGCTCATAAACGCTCCTCCCTACACTTTCCGTCATCTGAGCCGCCACGGCGACCATTGTCCAGCGCCACAGCGGCGGCACCGGACGGGACGGCGCCTGCCTCTTCCGACCGCCGCAAGCCTCGGACGGATAAGATCAGGCTGGATTAGGCCGCGCGGCGTACCAATAGAGGCCAAATATTGCGGCCGCGGGGCGCGTGCTACATCCGGTTCACCTGTGCCACGACTTCCCAGGGGAACCGCGCATGTCCGCGAGCAAGAAGATCTCCGTCATCGGCCTTGGCTACGTCGGCCTGCCGCTGGCGGTCGCCATCGCCCGTCACTTCCCGACGGTGGGCTTCGACATCGACGCGAACCGCGTGGCGGAGCTGCGCGCCGGCCACGACCGCACCCGCGAGGTGGAGGCCGAGGCCATGCGCACCACCACCCTGCACGCCACCACCGATGCCGAGGACATGCGCGGCAGCGACGTCTTCATCGTCACCGTGCCGACGCCGGTGGACCAGTGGAACAAGCCGGACCTCGATCCGGTGCGCAAGGCCTGCCGCACCGTCGCCGACGTCATGGGCAAGGGCGCCACGGTGGTGTTCGAGAGCACCGTTTACCCCGGCGTCACCGAAGACGTCTGCGGCCCGCTGCTGGAACGGTTCTCCGGCCTCGCCTGCGGCACCGACTTCTTTCTCGGCTACAGCCCGGAACGCATCAATCCCGGCGACCGCGAACACACCGTCGACCGCATCACCAAGGTGATCGCCGGCCAGACCCCGGCGGTGACCGAGGAACTGGCCGAGGTCTACGGCAAGGTCACCACCGGCGGCGTGTTCCGCGCCGCCTCCATCAAGGCCGCCGAGGCCGCCAAGGTGATCGAGAACGCTCAGCGCGACATCAACATCGCCTTCATCAACGAAATCACCATGATCTTCCAGCGCATGGGCCTGTCGATCCACGACGTTCTGGAAGCCAGCGCCACCAAGTGGAACTTCCTGAAGTTTCAGCCCGGCTTGGTGGGCGGTCACTGCATCGGCGTCGACCCGTTCTATCTGGCCGAATGCGCCAGCATGCTTGGCCACCACCCGGAGATCATCCTGTCGGGCCGCAAGGTGAACGACGCCATGGGCCATTACATTGCCGACCAAGTGATGGAACGCCTGGGCGGCGAGCGGGAGAACGCCCGCGTCCTGGTCCTCGGCCTGACCTTCAAGGAAAACGTGCCCGACCTGCGCAACACCCGCGTGGTCGACATCATCCAGAAGCTGCGGGCCAAAGGCCATCTGGTGGACGTCCACGACCCGCTCGCCGACACCGGCGAGGCCGCCCGGTACTATCAAATTGAACTGAAGCGCAGCCTCGACGGTCTCACCGGCTATGACGCCCTGATCGGCGCGGTGCCGCACGACAGCTACAAGGGGTTCACGGCGGAGGTGTTCGACCGGCTGGTGGCGCCGGGCGGGGTGATCGCCGACATCAAGGGCATGTGGCGGCGCATGTCGCTGCCCGCCGACCGGCTGGTATGGCAGCTCTGACGCCGCTGCGTTGGGACGGTCCTCGCGCAGAGAGGCGCACGGCCGCCGCTACTTTGCAAAGAGGGTCGCCAGCGGTGCCTGGTCCATGACTCCGCCGCGCACCGCTGTGAACAGTTTCAGGAATCCGTCGGCCGGCAAAGGCTTGGCGAACAGATAGCCCTGCCCGGTGTGGCACCCGTTATCGCGCAGGAAGGACGCCTGCTCCGGCGTCTCGATGCCTTCGGCCACCAGCTTCATCTCCAGCGAGCGGGCCATGGAGATGATAGCCTTGGTGATGGACATATCGTCGGCGCTGTGGGGAATGTCCTTCACGAACGAGCGATCAATCTTCAACTCGTCGATGGGGAAACGCTTGAGATAGCTGAGCGACGAATAGCCGGTGCCGAAATCGTCGATCGACAGAGTAATGCCGAGCCCCTTCAGGGCCCAGAGCGCCTGGGTGACTTCGTCGGCATTCTCGACCAGCATGGACTCGGTCAGTTCCAGTTCGAGAAGCTCGGCCCCGACCCCGGCTTCATCCAACGCCGCCATGATCCTGGCAGCCAGTTGCGGTTCGCGGAACTGGCGCGCCGACAGGTTGACGCCGACGCGAATGGGTGGCAGGCCGGCCTGCATCCATAGGTCCAACTGGCGTAGCGACTGTCTCAACACCCATTCGCCGATGGGCACGATGAGGCCTGTTTCCTCCGCCACCGGGATGAACTCGACCGGCGAGACGAAGCCCAGCTCAGCCGATTTCCAACGCAGCAGGGCCTCGCAGCCCACAATCTCCTCGTTGGCGAGGTCCACCTTGGCTTGGTAATGGACTTCGAGTTCCTGGCGCTCCAGTGCCCGGCGGAGGCCGTTCTCCACCTGAAGACGGCGCACCATGTCATCCGACAGCTTCTCGGTATAGAACTGGAAATTGTTGCGGCCCTGCTTCTTGGCATAGTTGACCGCCGTGTCGACGTGCTTGAGCAGGTTGGCGATGTCTTCCGAGTTCTGCGGATACATCACGATACCGATGGAGCCGGAGGTGTAAATCTCGCGCCCCTCGATCTCGAACGGCTGCGCCAGACGGTCCAGCAGCTTGTCGGCGATGGCCGAGGCTTCCTCCGGGCCGGAAACCCCGTTGAGGATGACGGTGAATTCGTCCCCCGACAGATGCGCCACGGTGTCGCCCGACCGCACGGAGGCCTCCAGCCGTTGCCCTACCGCCTGCAACACCCGATCGCCCATGGGGTGGCCGAGGGTGTCATTGATGTTCTTGAAGTGGTCGAGGTCAAGGAACAGAATGGCGACGTGGTGGCCCTTGTCGTCGGCGGCGGCGATGGCATCCTCCAGCCGGTCCTGGAACAGGGCGCGGTTGGGCAGGCCGGTCAGATGGTCGCGGGTGGCGAGGTAGCGCAGGCGCTCCTCCTGCGCCCGCCGCTCGGTGATGTCGCGAAGCACGCCGATGAACAGCCGCGTCTCGCCCAGCGTGAGGTCGGACAACGCCAGTTCCACCGGGAAGCTGCTGCCGTCCTTGCGCCGCCCCTCCACCACGCGGCCGATGCCGACCACCCGGCTGCGCCCGGTATTGATGAACTTCTGCACGAAGCCGTCGTGCTGGGCCCCGATCTCCGGCGGCATCAGCATGTTCACCGACCGGCCGATGACCTCCTGCGCCTTGTAGCCGAAGATGCGCTCCGCCGCGCGGTTGAAGGTCTCGATGATGCCGCGGCTGTCGATGATCACCAGCGCATCGACCATGGTTTCCATGATCTTGCGCAGCCGCTCCTCGCGTTGGACGATGGCGCGGGTGGCGCGCTGGCGCTCGGTGACGTCGCGGGCCACCAGCATGACCGCCGGCTTGCCGTCCTCCGTCTCGAAGGGTGTGGCCGCCACCTCGGCATCCACCGGCAAGCCGTCGTCGCGCACCATCTTCATGGGCACGCGGGAGCGTTCCCGCACCAGAATGTCGAGCCCATGCTCGACGATGGGGCGGTAATGAGACGCCACGAACTCCTTGAACATCCGCCCAACCGCCGCATCGGGCCCATCAAGCCCGAGCATGGCGGCACCGGCCGGATTGATCAGGACGATACGGCCTTCGCTGCACACGGCGATGCAATCGGGGGCCAGATCGATCAAATGATTGAAGCCGCTCTCCCGCCGCCCCATGGCCTGTAGTCGGCTCATGTCGAGCATGCCGTCGACGATCTGCACCAGCGTCTCGGCCGCCTTGTGGATATTGCCGACATAGCCCTTGTACTGCGGGTGCGGCAGCGGACCGTAGACTTCCGAGGTGATCATCTCGGCGAAGCCACGGATCGTGTTGAGCGGTGTCCGCACCTCGTGGCTGAGACCACGCAGCAGCGCCGACTTGTCGGCATCGGCCTTTTCCGCCCGCGCCTTGGCAGCCCGCAGGGCCTCGGTCTGCTGGTGGATGGCGGTGACGTCGTGGCCGATCAGCACCACCCCCTCGTCCATGCGCGAGGCAGCGAAATGCACCCGCACCGGCGCCGCGCCGGAGACCAGGGTCAGCGTCACCTCCACATCGGGAGCGGCGCCGGTGGCCTCCGCCAGCCGCAACTGCTCGAACACCCCGGCCTCGACCAGGGCCGGCAGCACCTCGGTCAAGCCATGTCCGGCAAGCTCGCGGGCGTGCCGCCCGAGGATGGTGCCACAGGCGGCATTGCCAAGCCGAAAGATGAAGTCGACGACCCGACCCTCGGCATCGCGCCGCACATCCAACAGGCAGACCAGCGCCGCCATGCTGTTGAGCAGCCCTTCCACCAGGCCGCCATCGGCATCGCGGGTGGCGTTAAGTCGGGCGCGGCGCTCCATGGCGTAAGTCAGGCTGCGGGTCAGGCGCTCCACCGTCAGTCCGGTCTTCACCAGATAGTCCTGGGCGCCGGCACGCAACGCTTGGGTGGCAAGGGTATCGTCATTGACACCGGTCAGCACCACGATGGGCAGGGTGGGTGCCAACGCCACGGTGCGTTTGACCGTATCCAGGCCACCGCTATCCGGCAGACCGAGGTCGAGCAGCACCGCATCCACCGGCCCCTCGGCGAGACGGTCGTGGGCCTCGGCGAGGGTGCGGGCCAGAACAGCGTCGAAACCGAGGTCTTTCCCACTGGTCAGCAACCCGCGGATCAGTTGAGAGAAGACCTGATTATCCTCGACGATAAGTACAGTGGTCATGCGCTTGTTCCGGCCGCCGGCAAACTCCGGCACTGGAGACACAATAGCGTCATCAGCCGCGTTATCTCAAAGGGATAATACGCTTTTGGACGAACCCAGCCCAATCGCGCGAGATGAGCGAGGCCACTGATTGCCCCCTTCGGCGGTGTCGGCACAGCCGTCAGGCGCTACCTCCGCTCAACCGTGTCACCGCCCGCTCACGGCCGATGAGCGGCAGCAGAGCCTTCAGTTCCGGCCCGTGATCGCGCCCGGTGAGGGCCAGCCGCAACGGCAGGAACAGCCCTTTGCCCTTGCGCCCGGTGGCCCCCTTAACGGCGGTGGTCAGGGTGCTCCAGGTGCCTTGATCCCACGGCTCCGGCGGCAGGGCGGCAAGGGCCGCCGCCGCCACGTCCCGATCCTCGCCAGCGATGATCGGGGTGATGGGGCCGGTGACCACGCGCCACCAGTCATAGGAGTCGGTGAAGCGGGCGAGATTCGGGCGCACGGCCTCCCAGAACGGTTCAGCGGCGGCGGTTTCCACGCCCATCGCGACCAGACGGGGACCGGCGGCGCTGAATGGCATGGCGTGCAGGATGGCGGCATTGAGCGCCACCAGTTCGGCCGGATCGAAACGGGCGGCGGCACGGCCGAACCGACCGACATCGAAGCCGGACGCCAGTTCGTCGAGTCCCTGCGCCGCGGCCACTGCCTCGGAGGTGCCGAGCCGGGCGAGCAGGCTGCACACCGCCATGGGTTCCAGCCCGTCGGCGCGCAGATCAGCCATGGACATACTGCCGAGGCGCTTGGACAGGCCCCTGCCCTCGGCATCCACCAACAGCGGCAGGTGGGCGAACCGTGGCGGTTCGGCCCCCAGGGCGCGGAACATCTGGATCTGCACGGCGGTGTTGGTGACGTGATCCTCGCCGCGCACCACATCGGTGATCGCCATGGCGATGTCATCGACCACGGAGGGCAGCATGTAAAGGTAGGTGCCGTCCTCGCGCCGCACCACCGGGTCGGAGATGCTGCCGGCCTGATAATGGCAGGCGCCGCGCACCCGGTCCTGCCAAGCGACATCCTCCGCCTCCAACAGGAACCGCCAATGCGGCCGCCGGCCTTCGGCCTCCAGCGCCGACCGTTCAGCCTCCGTCAGGCGCAGTGCCGAACGGTCGTAGACCGGCGGCAAACCACGGGCACGCAGGCGGTTGCGCTTGAAGTCCAGTTCCTCCGGCGTCTCCCAGCAGGGGTAGATGCGTCCGGCGTCCCGCAGGCGGGCGAAGGCAGCGTCGTACTCCGCCAACCGCCGCGACTGGAAATGCTCCTCATCCCAGACCAGCCCCAGCCATCCGAGGTCGCGGCGAATGCCGTCGACATACTCCGGCCGCGATCGTTCGGCATCGGTATCGTCGAAGCGCAGCACGAAGGCGCCATGGCCGCCACGGGCCAGCAGCCAGTTCACCAGCGCCACCCGGATATTGCCGACGTGCAAGTCGCCTGTCGGACTGGGCGCAAAACGGACGCGAACGGTCATGGACTTCAGTACTTCCAGCAGTGGAGGACCGGCGGCGGCGGCAGCGTTGGCCGAAGCCGGCCGTCACCGGAAACGGGTGGTGATGGGATAGCGGCGATCCCGCCCGAAAGCGAGGCGCGTGATCTTGACGCCCGGAGGGGCCTGGCGGCGCTTGTACTCCGCCCGGTTGAGCAACGTCCAGACCTTCTCGACGGTGGCCTGATCATAGCCGTCGTGAACAAGGTCGCGAACGCCCTTCTGGTCCTCGTTCAGCCCGCGCAGGATGGCGTCGAGCACGTCATAGGGCGGTAGGCTGCCCTCGTCCTTCTGACCCTCGCGCAATTCAGCGGAGGGAGGTTTGGTGATCACCCGCTCCGGCATCACCGGCCCGACCGGCCCGAGGGCACCCTCAGGCCGATGGGCGTTGCGCCAATGACAGACGGCGAAGACATCGGTCTTGTAGACGTCCTTCAGCGGATTGTAGCCGCCGTTCATGTCACCGTAGAGGGTGGCGTAGCCGACACTCATTTCTGACTTATTGCCGGTCGACAGAACCATCGGGCCGAACTTGTTGGACAGCGCCATCAGCACCATGCCACGGGCGCGGGACTGGATGTTTTCCTCGGTGATGTCCGCCGCCCTGCCCTCGAACAGATCGCCGAGCATGGTGTCGAAGGCGGCCATGGCGGGACCGATGTTCACCGTGTCGTAGCGCACGCCCAGCGCCTGGGCGACGGACCCGGCGTCCTCCAGGCTGTGATCGCTGGTATAAGGCGAGGGCATCATCACGCAGCGCACCCGCTCCGGCCCCAGCGCGTCCACCGCCACGGCGGCGCAAAGCGCGCTGTCGACACCGCCCGACAGACCGAGGATGACGCCGGGAAAGCCGTTTTTCACCACATAGTCGCGGGTGCCCAGCACCATGGCGTTGTAGATCTCGGCACAGCGGTCGAGCAGCGGCTCGACACGCCCCGGCTCCACCCTCCAACCGCCGGAGCCCCGGCTCCAGCGTGTCAGCAGTTCATCCTCGCCCCAACTGGCGGCGCGGAGGGCCAGGGCGTAATCACCGTTGACCACGAAGCTGCCGCCATCGAACACCAGTTCGTCCTGACCGCCCACCTGATTGACATAGACGAGCGGCAAACCGGATTCCGATACCCGCGCGACGGCGTGGTTGAGCCGGACCTCGTGCTTGTCGACCTCGAACGGCGAGCCGTTGGGCACCACCAGGATTTCCGCGCCGTGGGCCTTCAGGTGGCTGGCGACGTCGGAATACCACATGTCCTCGCACACCAGCACCCCCAGGCGGGCGCCCTTGAACTCCACCGGCTCGGGCAGTGGGCCGGGGACGAAGACGCGCTGTTCGTCGAACACGCCGTAGTTGGGCAAGTGATGTTTGGTGCGCACCGCCTGGATGGCGCCGTCGGCCAGCAGCAGGGCGGCATTGACCACGCCGATGTCGCAGCGCCACGGCGCCCCCACCAGCAGCGCCGGGCGGCCGATGGTTTCCTCGGCCAGCGCCTCCACCCCCTGCTCCACCGCCTCCAGGAAGGCGCGGCGGTAAACCAGGTCTTCCGGGGGATAGCCGCAGATCGACAGTTCCGGCGTCACCACCAGATCGGCGCCGGCCGCCTGGGCACGGTCGAGGATGCGGCGCATCTTGTCCACGTTGCCGGCGATGTCGCCTAGCGTCGGGTTCATCTGGGCCAAGAGAATGGACAAGCGGGCGGCGGCGGTATCGGTCATCAAGGCGACCCCAGGGAAGAGGATGGGCAGGAGGCTATGGGCGGCGCCTGCCCGTGTCAACGCCGCGAGGTTGGCGGGAGGTTGGCGGGAGATGGCGAGAATTCCGGCGGAACTATAACTTTAGTCTTCTTCTGTAAGACCTATCGCCTTCAGTTACCAAAAGGAGTAGGGTCCACGAATAAGCGCATATTCCGAAGGGAGATAGCCCATGGCCGCCGTGCCGTCCTCCGAGGCCCTTGCCGAGGATCGCGCCTGCCCGCTCTCCATGAACCGCCGGCTGCTGACCGCTTTCCTGGATCACCTTCAGGTGGAGGCCTGCGGCGGCCCGGACGATGGCTGCTTCGACATCACCCGCCTGCGCCTGCTGGCCGAGGAATTCCTTGCCGCCACCCCCATCGCCGTGCGGGCGCCGATGGAGTGCCTGCGGGCCCATGACACCATGCTGTGGGAGGATCGCCGCTACCGCGCCTTCGAGCGGCTGCTGACCCGCCGCTTCAGTCATCTGTTTCCGAAGCGCCTGGGCGATGACGGCACCGCCGGTGCCGGCGCCTCGTTGTCGCGGCGCCTGATCCCCGGATTCATGACCGCGCTCGGCATGATGGTCGGCCCCGACACAATGAACCGTTGCAGCCGGGAGGCCAACCGCCTGCTGTCCCGCCACCGGGAAGAGCGTCTGGGTCTGGTCGACTGGATGGATCTCAGCCAGACCGATGGCGCCCGTGCCCTGGTGTCCGAAGTCCTGGTCGCCGCCGCCGCCCACTTCGAGCCGTTCGAGCGCCGCCGCGACTGGCTGTGCCTGGTGATCAACAACCATCTGCCGCCGGCCCTGCCGGAAGACCGCGATCCGGCCTGGCGCTGCACCCCAGCGGTGGCCGACACCATGCTGCGGGCGCTTTATGAACCGTTTCGCCGTGAGTTGGCGGCCGATGGCGGGCTGGCCCTGCGCGATCGCTTCGGCGACGGCGCGGTCACCGCGGTGGGTGCTCTGCTGGAACACATCAACGTCCCCACCGCGCTCTCCGCCTGAACCCCTCCGTTCGGATGGTGCCGCCGCCGTCGGCGGCGCCTAAACCCTGGGTGATGGACCCGCATCCACAACCCAGGGAGAAAGCCATCATGCCCGCGCAGCCGTTCCGGCCGGTGCCGCTGATTGCCGGACCTCACAGCGCCGCCGTGCGCACCTTCCTCGACCGTGCCGCCACGGCCGCGGCGGCGGAGAGCGATGGCAGCCGCCTGTCGCTCGCCACCCTCGCCCGCCTTGCCGCCGATCTGGCGCACGAACTGGATACCACCCAGCCTCACTGCATCGACGACCGTCGGCATCTCGCCTTCGACCGCCTGCTGTGCCGCCCTTGTGCTCCCTTGCTGCCACGCAACCGGGATGACGTGGCGCCGTTGTCGCGACGGCTGATCCCCGGCCTGATGAAGGCGCTGGCGATGATGGCGGGGGAGGATGTCATGGCCGAGCGCCGCCTCGTCGCCGCCAATCTGCTGACCGCCGCCCGCGCCCGTGGTGACGGCATCGTGGATTGGGACGATCTGGCCCGTGACCCGCTGGTGGTGCGCATGGTCCGCGCCACCCTGATGGCGGCGGCGCACCATTTCGCCGCCTTCGACCGCCGCCTCGACTGGCTGTGTCTGGTCGTCGATAACAGCCGCACGCCGGCTTATGCCGAGGATAAGGACGTCGATTGGCGCTGCACGCCGGAGCGGGCTATCCTGCTGCTCGACGCCCTGTTCACCGACCTCGCCCTGTATCTTGCCCAGCCCGGCGGAGAGGCACGACTGATGGCGGAATTCGGCACCGGCCCGACCACCGCCCTGCAAGCCCTCATCGGCACCCTGGCAACCCGCCGCCCGGCCGCCCTGGCGACGGTGGCGGCCTGAGGGGGGTGACGGCGACCTGCCGTGACGGCGGCGGTTGTTTAACCACCAAGGCGGCGTGCGGACTGGGCTGACTATCGTCCGGGGATAAGACTGTTTGGCCACCACGACACCAAGTACTCCAAGGCGGCGTGCAGGCTGAGGCGATCTGTCTCAAGGGGCCGGCTTCAGGATTTGGCCGCAGGATTATCAAGCACCGACGTATTGGCCCTGCTCCGCTCTCCTTGGTGTCTCTCTGCCTTGGTGGCTAAACAACCGCCTCCCGCCGTCCCGCCGCCTCGTGGTCCAGCAGCCAGGCCTTGCGGTGAAGGCCCCCGGCGTAGCCGGTGAGGGCGCCGCGTCCGCCCACCAGGCGGTGGCAGGGGATGACGAGGCTGATCGGGTTGGCCCCGTTGGCGCTGCCCACCGCTCGCGCCGCCGAGGGCGGCAGGCCGAGCCGGGCGCCCATCGCGCCATAGCTCAGGCGCTCGCCGGGGCGGAGGGTGCGCAAGGCGTCCCAGACGCGCGTCTGGAAGGGCGTGCCGCGCGCCGCCGTCGGCACCGCCGCCAGCCCGTCCAGATCACCGCCGAAGTAGGCCGCCAGCGGGTCGGCGACCCATCCGGGCACCGGCCCCGCCGCGCCGTCACACCCAACCCGCCGCAACATCCGCTCCAGACGGGCGCCACTATCGGAGAAATCGAGCACCACCACCGCCCCGTCGCGCCACGCCGCCGTCATCGCGCCGAGCGGCGTCGATAGCTGGCCCCAGGCCGCAGTCGCGGTCAGGGCGTGTGGCTCCGACTGCGCAGCAGGAATTCGCGCCCGACCTTCACCCGCGGCTGGCCGCCGTACTCGACGATGTCGGCGGTGGCGTAGGTTTCACCCCACTCGGCCGGCAGATAACTGCCTGTACCAATGACATCAATGGGGGCATTGGCGAGCGCCATGACCTGACACTTGGCCGGAGAGAAGCCCGACGAAGCGACGATCTTCACCTGCTGGAAGCCGGCGGCGTTCAGCTGTTCGCGGGTATACCAGATGGCGGCGGCGGAAACCCCGGTGCCGATCAGGTGCCGCAACTCGGTTTCCGTGCGATAGCCGCGAATGGCCTTGGGTGCGTTGCGCTCCAGAACCTCGTAGCTCACCTGGGTGTCGAGCCCCTCCACATACCGGCCACCATGGGTGTCCAGCCGCACACCGATACGCCCGGCCGCCGCCAGTTCGGGGAAGCGGCGGCAGACGGCGAGGCTGTCGGTGATTTCCTGCCCGAAGTAGTCGACCAGCACGATGAGCATCTGGTCGGGGAAGGTCTGGTGGAACATTTCGGCGGCGCGCACGGTGGAGCCGGCGTAACCGATAAGGGCATGCGGCATGGTGCCGCGCCCTTCATTTTCGCCGAAGAAGTGCGCCGTGGCATCGGTGGCGTTGCCGACGAAGCCAATGGCCCCCACCCGCCGCCGCGCCGTGGCACTGCCGACGGAGGCGGCATAGGCCATCAACTCGGCCATTTCGGTGCCAGCGCAATGGCGGGCATCCATGGCCAGGAAGGCGACGTGCGGCAGTTCCTCGCACATGGCATGGGCGTTATAGGCGGCGACACAGGCCGCGCCCAGCTTCTGGAGGAAGATGGTCTCCAGATCAACCAGCGCCGCGAACGAGCCGCGAATGTACATCATCGGCTCGCCGGCGCCGACCCAATCGCCTTCGCGGTAGCGTTCCTCGATCTCCACCGTCTGACCACGCTCACGGCAGATGTGACGCAACCATTCGCAGGCGAGGCGCCCGGCATAAAGCACCGGCCGACGCATGAAGACGGCATAGACCACCTGGACGTCGCCGAACTTCAGCACCACGTCGCGGGTACGGCGGAAATACTTGTCGGTCCAGTCGGGCAGTTCGTCCAGGCTGGGCCACAGGATCACCGGGTCGGGTTTGCTCCCGTCCATTCCTTCCTCCGGAAACCGGCGGCGGTGGCCTAGCCGGATCGAGTTACTGTGCCGCGGTCGCCGCGCTGACCTGCTGGGACCGCTCCTCCTTCAACGCCTCGGAGATGAGGAACGCGAGTTCCAGCGACTGGCTGGCGTTGAGACGGGGATCACACAGGGTATCGTAGCGATCGGCAAGGCCCGCTTCGGTGATCGCTTGGGCGCCACCGATGCATTCGGTGACGTCGCGGCCGGTCATCTCGAAGTGAACACCGCCGGCATGGGTGCCTTCCATGCGGTGGACGGCGAAGAAGCCGCGCACCTCTTCCAGCACGCTGTCGAAGGAGCGGGTCTTGAAGCCGCTGCTGGCCTTGATGGTGTTGCCGTGCATGGGATCGCAGGCCCACACCACCTTGCGGCCCTCGTTCTTGATGCGGCGGACCAGGGCGGGCAGGTTCTTCTGCACCTTCTCGGCGCCCATGCGGACGATGACGGTCAGGCGGCCCGGCTCGTTCTTGGGGTTGAGCTGGTCGCACAGGCGCAGCAGGTCGTCGCCCGAGGTGGTCGGGCCGGCCTTCACGCCGATGGGGTTCTCGACGCCGCGCAGGAATTCCACATGCGCCTCGTCCGGGTTACGGGTGCGCTCGCCGATCCACAGCATATGGGCGGAGCAGTCGTACCACTTGCCGGTGGTGGAATCGACGCGGGTCAGCGCCTGCTCGTAAGGCAGCAGTAGCGCTTCGTGGCTGGTGTAGAAGCTGGTTTCACGCAGCTGCGGCACGCGGTCCGGGGTCAGGCCGCAGGCTTCCATGAAGGCAAGGCTTTCGCCGATGCGGTTGGCCAGTTCCTCGTAACGGTGGCCCTGCGGGCTGTGGTCCAGGAACCCCAGCGTCCACTGATGCACCTTATGCAGGTCGGCATAGCCGCCGGTGGCGAAGGCGCGCAGCAGGTTGAGCGTGGCGGCCGACTGGTTGTAGCCGCGCACCATGCGCTCGGGGTCCGGCACGCGGGCCGTGGCGGTGAACTCCGGGCCGTTGACGATGTCACCGCGGTAGCTCGGCAGTTCGATGCCGTCGATCACCTCGGTGGGGGCCGAGCGCGGCTTGGCGAACTGGCCGGCCATGCGGCCGACCTTCACGATCGGGCAGGAGGCGCCGAAGGTGAGCACCACCGCCATCTGCAACAGCACGCGGAAGGTGTCGCGGATGCCATCGGCGGAAAATTCGCTGAAGCTCTCGGCGCAGTCGCCGCCCTGAAGCAGAAACGCCTTGCCTTCACAGACGTCGGCCAGAGCCTTTTTCAGGTTGCGCGCCTCGCCGGCGAAGACCAGCGGCGGCATGGCCCGCAGGGTGGCTTCGGTGGTGGCCAGCTTGTCGGCGTCGGGATAGACCGGGACCTGCTGAATCGGCTTGCTTCTCCAGCTGTCCGGCGTCCAGGTCCCAGGCATATCGGCAATTCCCTTACACAGATCGCTCGCGCGTGTTCATGGAAGGATCACGGTATACGACGCGGACGACCCGAATGCAACGATTCGGGTCGTCCGGCGTGGCAGAAGCCGGGTGATCGGCCGGCGTCTTATTCGGTGTGGTCGGTGGCGGGGTCCGGCACCGGATCGCGCATGGTGACGAACTCCTCCGCCGCCGTCGGGTGGATGCCGACGGTGGCGTCGAACTGCTTCTTGGTGGCGCCGCACTTCAGCGCGATGGCGATGCCCTGGATGATTTCCGGCGCATCGACGCCCAGCATGTGGGCGCCCAGCACCTTGTCCGTCTCCGGGTGGACGATCAGCTTCATCACCGTCCGTTCCTCGCGCCCCGACAGGGTGTACTTCATGGGCCGGAAGCGGCTGAGGTAGACCTTCACCTTGCCCACCTTGCGCCGCGCTTCTTCCTCGCTCATGCCGACGGAGCCGACCGGCGGCTGGCTGAACACCGCCGAGGCCACGTTGTCGTAATCCATGACCATGGGGTTGTCGTGGAAGAAGGTCTCGGCGAAGCAGCGGCCCTCGTTGATGGCCACCGGCGTCAGGTTGATGCGGTCGGTGACGTCGCCGACGGCGAAGATGCTGTCGACGCTGGTGCGGTTGTGCTCGTCGACGATGACGGCGCCGCTGTCGGTCAGCCGCACGCCCGCCTCCTCCAGCCCCAGGCCCCTGGTGTTGGGCGCGCGGCCGGTGGCGTACATCACCAGGTCGGTCTCGTGCTCCTCGCCGCCGGCCAGGCGCAGGTTGAAGGCGCCGTCGGGGCATTTCTCGATGGAGCGGACGGTGGTTTCGCAGCGCAGATCAACGCCCTTGCGGAGCAACTCTTCCTGAAGGGCGGCGCGGATGGTGTGATCGAAGCCGCGCAGGATCAGGTCCTTGCGGATCAGCAGCGTGACCTGGGCGCCAAGGGCGTGGAAAATACCGGCGAATTCCACCGCGATGAAGCCGCCGCCGACGATGGTCACCCGCTTGGGCAGGGTCGGGAGGTCCAGCGCCTCGTTCGAGGTGATGGCGTGCTCGATGCCCGGAATGTCCGGCAGGGACGGCCAACCACCGACCGCCAGCAGGATCTTGTCGGCGGTGTAGGTCTTGCCGTCCACCGCCACCGTGTGGGCATCGACGATGGTGCCGCGGCCGCGCAGCAGCTCCACCTTGTTGTCGCGCAGGATGCGTTCATAGACGCCTTCCAGGCGCTCCAGCTCGCGGTCCTTGTTGGCGATCAGGGTCGGCCAGTCGAAGCGGGTTTCGCCGACGCTCCAGCCGTAGCCGTTGGCGTCCTCGAAGTCCTCGGCGAAGTGGGCGCCGTAGACCAGCAGCTTCTTCGGCACGCAGCCGCGCATGACGCAGGTGCCGCCGACGCGGGAGCTTTCCACGATCGCGACCTTGTGGCCCCAGCCGCCGGCCAGCCGCGTCGCCCGCACGCCGCCGGACCCGGCTCCGATGGTGATGAGGTCGTAATCGTACTGCGCCATGGCGTCGGGTTCCTCCTGCGGTGACGGACGGGGGACGGAGCGCCCCACATGGGGGACGCCCCACGATGCCGCAAGCGGAGGGCCGGGCGCAACCGGCCGTTCGGCCGGTCAGGTATCCTCGTACTCCGACGGCGGCACCACCTCGCCCGGCTCCGCCCCGTGCGGCGGCGGTTCGGCGGAGGGCGGCGGCGGCGGATTGGCGGGCGCCCCGCCCTCGCCCTGTTCGGTGAAGCCGTCGAAGAACCGCTGCATCTTGCGGAACTGGTCGGCCACCCACGGCTTGGCCGAGTCGTAGCCCGCCTTGGCCTCGCACACCGCCCGGTCGGCGGCACACGATGCCTGACAGCCGGCCGAGGCCGCCGCATCATCGGCGTAGGAGCGTTCGCAGCGGGCGACGCAGGCGTCGAAGGTCTGACCACAGGCCGCCGCCGCCTGCTCGTCGGCGGCTTGCGCGGGGGCGGCCTGAACAACGGCAAGCGCCAGCGCGAGAACGGCAGGCAGGACGGAAAGCGAGCGCGGCACGATGGGCTCCTGGCCGGTGGACGGGCCTATAGTGTCGTCGCAAAAGGTGGCGACACCAAGACCAACGGGTGCCGGCGCCGGAGGCTCAGATGTCTTCCACCACCGCCGTGCGCTCGCCGCCGGCGTCGCCGGTGTTCACCACCGTGGAGGGCTCCAGCAGCATGACCTCGCACTCCGCCTCGGCCACCGGCTTGTGCTCCACCCCGCGCGGCACCACGTGCAGCTCGCCGGCGGAGAGGGTGACGCGGCGGTCGCGGTAGTCGATGTGCAGGGTGCCGCGGTGGACGAAGAACAGCTCGTCGGTGTCGTCGTGCTTGTGCCAGACGAACTCGCCCTGCACCTTCACCAGCCGCACGTCGTAATCGTTCAGCCGCGCCGCCCGCTTCGGCTGCCACTGATCGGTGAACGAGGCGAACCGTGCCGCCAGATTGACCACATCGCCCATGGCCGGAGCCTCCCGTTGTCGCCGTTGCTTCGCTACAGCCTCGGTGGAACGGAGCGCCCCGGCCAGGGCCGCATGGCTTCACTCCACCGTGACACTCTTCGCCAGGTTGCGCGGCTGGTCGACGTCGGTGCCCTTCAGCACCGCCGTGTGGTAGGCCAGCAGCTGCACCGGGATGGCGTAGAGGATGGGCGCGACGAAGGGGTTCACCGCCGGCATGGGAATGGCGTAGAGCGCCGTTTCGCTCATGCGCTGGACGCCGTGGGCGTCGGAGAAGAACACCACCTTGCCGCCGCGCGCCACCGTCTCCTGCACGTTCGACGCGGTCTTCTCGAACAGGTCGTCGTCCTCGTCCGGGGCGATGACGATCACCGGCACGGTTTCGTCGATCAGCGCGATGGGGCCGTGCTTCATCTCGCCCGCCGCATACCCTTCGGCATGGATGTAGCTGATTTCCTTCAGCTTCAGCGCCCCCTCCAGGGCGATGGCATAGGACGTGCCGCGTCCGAGGTAGAGCACGTCGCGGGCATCGGCGACGAACTGGGCGATGTCGCGGATGCGCTCGTCATGGGCCAGCACCTCGGCGGCGCGGCCGGGCACCTCGGCCAGGGCGCCGGACAGCGCCTGTTCCGCCTTGCGGTCGATGGCGCCCTTGGCGCGGGCGAGCGCGATGGTGAAGCAAGCCAGCACCGTCAGCTGCGTCGTGAACGCCTTGGTGGAGGCGACGCCGATTTCCGGCCCCGCCAGGGTATGCAGCACGGCGTGGCTTTCGCGCGCCATGGAGCTTTCCGGCGAGTTGACGATGGCGATGGCGTGCTGCCCCTCCGCCTTGCAATGGCGCAGGGCGGCGAGCGTGTCGGCGGTTTCGCCCGACTGGCTGATGAACAGGGCGAGGCCGCCGTCGGCCAGCACCGGACGGCGATAGCGGAACTCGCTCGCTACGTCGATTTCCACCGGCACCCGGGCCAGCCGCTCGATCCAGTACTTTGCCACCAGGCCGGCGTAATAGCTGGTGCCGCAGGCGACGATGGTCACCTTGGGCACGGCGGCGAGGTCGAACGGCAGGTCCGGCAGGGTGATGGAGCCCTGCGCCGGGTTGTACATGGCGTTGAGGGTGTCGCCGATGACCTGCGGCTGCTCGAAGATTTCCTTGGCCATGAAGTGGCGATGCTCGCCCTTGCCGATAAGGGCGCCGGACAGGGCCGTCTGCCGCACCTCGCGCGCCACCGGCTGGTCGTCGGCGTCGTAGAAGGTGGCGCCTTCGAGCGTCAGCACCACCATGTCGCCTTCGTCCAGATAGGCGATGCGTTGGGTGAGTGGCGCCAGCGCGAGGGCGTCGGAGCCGAGGAACATCTCGCCGTCGCCGTAGCCCACCGCCAACGGACTGCCCATGCGGGCGCCGATGAGCAGGTCATGGCGGCCGGCGACGAGGATTCCGAGCGCAAACGCGCCGTGCAGGCGCTTCAGGCTGCGCTGCACCGCCTCCACCGGCTGCAGGCCCTGGTCCAGGTGGTGGTGGATCAGGTGGACCACCACCTCGGTGTCGGTGTCGCTTTCAAAGCTGCGGCCGACCGCCTGGAGTTCCGCCTTCAGCTCCTGGAAGTTCTCGATGATGCCGTTGTGCACCACCGCCACGCGGGACGATGCGTGCGGATGGGCGTTCACCTCGTTCGGGCGGCCGTGGGTGGCCCAGCGGGTGTGGCCGATGCCGACGGTGCCGTCGATGGGCTTTTCCCGCACGCGGGCATCGAGATTGGCGATCTTGCCCTCGGCGCGGCGGCGGTCGATAGAGCCGTTGACCAGCGTCGCGATGCCGGCCGAATCATAGCCGCGATACTCCAGCCGGCGCAGGCCGTCGATGAGCAGCGGGGCGACGTCCTGCCGTCCGATGATGCCGACGATGCCGCACATGGATCATGCCTCCTTCTTGCGCTGTGCCTTGAGCGCGGCCATGCGCTCGCGGAACCGGATGGCCCAGCCGCCACGGGCGGTCTGCTCTCCGCGGGCAACGGCCAGGGCATTGGGCTCGACGTCATGGGTCACCACCGAGCCGGCGCCGACGATGGCGCCGTCGCCGATGCGCACCGGCGCCACCAGGGCGCTGTTGGAGCCGATGAAGGCGCCGGCGCCGATGTCGGTGTGGTACTTCATGAAGCCGTCGTAGTTGCAGGTGATGGTGCCGGCGCCGATGTTGGCTCCGGCGCCGACGCGGGCATCGCCGATATAGGTCAGGTGGTTGACCTTGGCGCCCGGCTCGACCACCGCCTTCTTGATTTCGACGAAGTTGCCGATGTGGGCGCCCTCGCCCACCGCCGCGCCGGGACGCAGGCGGGCATAGGGGCCGAGGATGGCACCGGCGTCCACCGTGCAGTCCTCGAAATGGCAGAAGCCCTTGATCTCCACGTCGTCGCCGATGGTGACGCCGGGGCCGAAGGTGACGAAGGGGCCGATGCGGACGTCGCGGCCGATGCGGGTGTCGTGGCCGAGGAACACCGTCTCCGGCGCCGTCAGGGTGGCGCCGCCGTCCATGGCGGCGCGGCGCAGGCGCGATTGCAGCACGCCCTCGGCCACCGCCAGTTCGGCACGGCTGTTGACGCCCAGAAGCTCGTCCTCCGCCCCCTCCACCACGGCGCAGGGCAGGCCGTCGGCGCGGGCCAGGGCGACGATATCGGTCAGGTAGTACTCGCCCTTGGCGTTGTCATTGCCGACGCGGTCGAGCAGGCCGAACAGCCGCGCCCCGTCGATGCACATGACGCCGGAGTTGCACAGCGGGATCGCCAGCTGCTCGGCCGTCGCCTCCTTGGCTTCGACGATGGCTTCCAGGCTGTCGCCCTGCATCACCAGGCGGCCGTAGGCGCCCGGCTGGGCGGGGCGGAAGCCGAGCACCACCACCGCCGGATGCGGTGCGGCGCGGCGGGCGGCCAGCATGCGCTCCAGGGTTTCCGGGGCGATCAGCGGCGTGTCGCCGTAGAGCACCAGCACGTCGCCGTCGAAGCCCTCCAGCTCGCGGCGGGCCTGTTGCACGGCATGGGCGGTGCCCAGGCGGTCGGCCTGCACCACCGTCGGACGCGGCGCCACGGCGCGGCTGACACTCTCCATGTCGGGGCCGATGACCACCACCGTGCGTTCGGGGGTGACATGGTCGATCGTCGCCAGCAGGTGGCTGACCATGGGGCGCCCACCGATGGGGTGCATGACCTTGGGCAGGGCCGACTTCATGCGCGTGCCCATGCCGGCGGCGAGGACGATGGCGGCGGTTTTGCTTTTGCTCATGGGTTCCGAGGCAGGCTAGAAAGGTTGGGCTGAGCCGCGGCGGACAGTGCCACAGGCGGCGGTGTCCGCAAAAACAAACATTGTTTCACCGTGTTGCAGGACGGCATGACCACTTCCTCACCGCTCGCGCTCCTTTTCGACCTCGACGGCACGCTGGTTCACAGCCTGCCCGACCTGACTCTCGCCCTGAACCGCCTGCTGGCGGAGGAAGGGCGGCGCCCCGTTTCCGAACCGGAAGTGGCCCGCATGGTCGGCGACGGCGCCCGCGTGCTGGTCGAGCGCGCCTTTACCGCCACCGGCGCAGCAGCCGGCGAGCCCGATCTGGACATGCTCACCGGCCGCTTCGTCAGCATCTATGAGACGGCAGCCACGGGCGGAACACAACCCTACCCTGGCGTCGTAAGCACGCTTGTGAAGCTGGCCGAACGCGGACACCCGATGGCGGTATGCACGAACAAGCCCTATCGGCCGACCATGGTCCTCCTGGAGGCGCTAGACCTTCTGCGCTTCTTCCCGGTGGTGATCGGCGGTGGGTCGACCGCCGAACGCAAGCCGCACCCGCAGCCGGTGCTGGCGGCGCTCGCGGGGCTGGGCGCATCGGCGTCGCGGGCGCTGATGGTCGGCGACGGCCTCAACGACGTGCTGGCGGCGCGCGGCGCGGGGGTTGCGTGCGTCTGCGTCTCTTACGGCTATCCCCATGGTGCGGTGGAAGAATTCGACGCGCTGGCGGTCATCGACCGGTTTACCGACCTGCCGGCGATCATCGCGAAGAATTTTTGAAAAAAGGGTTTGACAGGGGGGGCTCGGGCTTCGTATATACCGGCTCCCACGACGGAGGCACCGCCGAACGGCACCGCCCCCGACGAGGACCGAGAGAGATGGGCGATTAGCTCAGCGGGAGAGCACACCCTTCACACGGGTGGGGTCGT
>JAEWWF010000267.1 GCA_023396465.1 Pseudomonadota bacterium | reverse complement strand
GCCGCCGGCTCCGGCCGCCGCCAAGCCGCCCGCGAAGGCGGAGGCGCCGGCCGCATCCGCCGGCTCGGCCGGGGGCGGGGACAAGAAGTCGTCGGAAAGCTCTGTCGCCTCGCAGTCCATCCGCGTCAACGTGGAACTGCTTGAAAACCTCATGACGCTGGTTTCCGAGCTGGTGCTGACCCGCAATCAGCTATTGCAGATGGTACGCGGCCGCGACGACAGCGAATTCGCGGCGCCGTTGCAGCGCCTTAGCCACATCACCACCGATTTGCAGGAAGGCGTCATGAAGACGCGCATGCAGCCCATCGGCAACGCCTGGGCCAAGCTGCCGCGTATCGTGCGCGATCTGTCGGTGGAAATGGGCAAGAAGATCGACCTCCAGATGTTCGGTGCCGAGACCGAACTGGACCGCCAGGTGCTGGAACTGATCAAGGATCCGCTCACCCACATGGTGCGCAATTCCGCCGACCATGGTCTGGAGAACGCGGAAGGCCGTTTGGCCGCCGGCAAGCCGGACGTGGGCGTCGTGAAGCTGAACGCCTATCACGAGGGCGGTCACATCATCATCGAGATATCCGATGACGGTCGGGGCCTCAACCTCCAGAAGATCCGCGAGAAGGCGATCATGAACGGCCTCGCCTCCGAGGCCGAACTGGACAACATGTCCGACCAGCAGATCGCCCAGTTCATCTTCAAGGCCGGCCTGTCCACCGCCGAGAAGGTCACCAGCGTGTCCGGCCGTGGCGTCGGCATGGACGTGGTGCGCACCAACATCGAGAAGATCGGCGGCACCATCGAGCTGAAGACCCAGTGGGGCCGTGGCTCCACCTTCACCATCAAGATCCCGCTGACGCTGGCCATCGTCTCGGCCCTGATCGTCGAGTGCGCCGGCGAGCGCTTCGCCATCCCGCAGATCAGCGTGCTTGAACTGGTGCGGGTGACCAAGAACAGCGAGACCGGCATCGAGATGATCTCGAATGCCCCGGTCCTGCGTCTGCGTGATCGCCTGCTGCCGCTGGTCAGCCTCGCCAACCTGTTGAAGCTTCGCCGCACGACGGTGCATGAAGAGGTCGAGGGGCTGATTTCCGGCGGCGACGACGGTGCTCCGGTGTCGGGTGGCCGTACCGGCAAGACGCTGAAAGGCAATGGGTCCGCCGCCACGGTGTCGAGCACCGACGAGACCATGGAGACCTTCATCGTGGTCGCCCAGGTCGGCACCTACACCTTCGGCATCATCGTCGACCGCGTGTTCGACACCGAGGAAATCGTCGTCAAGCCGGTCGCCCCGATCCTGCGCCACATCAGCATGTTCTCGGGCAACACCATCCTCGGTGACGGTTCGGTGATCATGATCCTCGACCCCAACGGCATCGCGACCGCCACGGGCGAGATCACCATGGGCACCAATCAGGCGACCGACACCCAGTCGTCGCACGACACCCATTCCGACGAGAAGACCTCGCTGCTGGTGTTCCGCGCCGGTGGTAAGGACCTCAAGGCGGTGCCGCTGGCCCTGGTGGCCCGTCTGGAGGAGATCGACTGCTCGACCATCGAGCACTCCTACGGTCGCCCGGTGGTCCAGTACCGTGGTCAGTTGATGCCGCTGGTGATGGTCAACGAGCGCTATGAGATGCCGAGCCAGGGCCGCCAGCCGGTGTTGGTGTTCTCCGACCGCGACCGCAGCATGGGCTTGGTGGTGGACGAGATCGTCGACATCGTCGAGGATCGCCTGAAGGTCGAACTGAAGGCCGACAAGGCTGGCGTCATCGGTACCGCCATCATCGGCGAGAAGGCCACCGACGTCATCGACACCGGTTACTACCTCACCCAGGCCTTCGGCGACTGGTTCGGCAATCCCGACGAATCGGCGCCGTCGCTGGAGAAGGGCAAGAAGCGGGTGCTGCTGGTCGATGACAGTCCGTTCTTCCGCAACCTGTTGACGCCGCTGCTGTCGGTGGCTGGCTATACCGTGACCGCGGTGGATAGCGCCGATCGGGCGCTGGCCATGCGCGAGCAGGGGCTTGAGTTCGACGCCATCATCAGCGACATCGAGATGCCGGGTATGGACGGCTTCCACTTCGCCGCCTCGGTTCGCGCCGATGCCCGCTGGAGCAAGACGCCGCTGGTGGCGCTGTCGAGCCATGCCACCCAGCGTGATTTCGAGCGAGGTCGCGAGGTCGGGTTCGATGATTACGTCACCAAGTTCGACCGTGACGCCCTGCTTGAGACCCTGAAATCAGCGCTCTCGACGCGGGTGTGACCGCAACGGCTGCCGGATGAGGATTTGATCGCCGAACCCTCATCCGGAAGTTGCGGCGGGCGCCGGAGTTTCCTTATGATGACTCCGGCTTCGCGGCCGGTGGGGGACGCGATCCCGGCGCGCGAGGGACCAGTTCGGCGGGCGCGGCGGAGGACGGGGGCGTTCTTCTTGACGGGCCTGAGGTTGTAAGATTTAAGTCTCGGCATCCGCCACCGTCCGGCGGCCCGCCGGGACCGTCCGCGACCATGCAGGGGTGAAAGTGCTGGCATGAAGTCTTGTCTGATCGTCGACGACTCCAAGGTCATTCGCATGGTTGCGAAGAAGATCCTGACGGAGTTGCAGTTCACCACGGCCGAGGCGGAAGATGGCCAGCAGGCACTCGACTCCTGCAAGGCCAACATGCCCGATGCCGTCCTGCTCGACTGGAACATGCCGGTGATGAACGGCATAGATTTCCTGCGGGCTCTGCGACAGCTGCCCGGTGGCGAGCGTCCGGTGGTGGTGTTCTGCACCACCGAGAACGACATAGAGCACATCCAGGAGGCCATCGAGGCCGGGGCCAACGAATACATCATGAAGCCGTTCGACAGCGAGATCCTGCAAGCGAAGTTCGCCCAGGTCGGCCTGTTCGGGCAGGACTGAAGAAGACGGTTTATCGGGGGGGAGTTCTTCCATTGTCGTTCAGCCAGGGTGCCGGAACTGCGCGGTCGTCGGGTACGGGGTCAGACCCCTACCGTGTTATGGTGGTGGACGATTCGGCGGTCGTGCGCGGACTTGAAACCCGAATCCTGGAAAGCGACCCGGCCATTTCGGTGATCGCGTCGGTGGGCAACGGGCAGGCCGCCGTGCAGGCGCTCGACCGCTATGATGTCGAAGTGATCGTGCTCGACATCGAGATGCCGGTGATGGACGGCATCACCGCCCTGCCGCTGCTGCTGAAGAAAGCGCCGGGCGTGAAGATCGTCATGTCCTCGACTCTCACCTTGCGCAATGCCGAGATCAGCCTGAAGGCGCTGGAAGCCGGTGCCTCGGAGTATGTGTCCAAGCCGTCGTCCTCGCGTGAGTTGACCGGCGGGGCCGACTTCAAGCAGGAACTGATCGAGAAGGTCAAGGTGCTGGGAGCGGCCGCCCGTCGCGGCACCGGTGGCGTGGCGCGCGTGGCGCCGCGACCGGCGTCGGCCGCGCCGGCATCGGCCACCGCCGCTGCGCCGAGCCGGGTGCCGTCGCTGCATCAGGCTTCCGCCCAGATCCAGATTCGCCAAGCCAGCAACGAACGGCCCGATGTCATCGCCATCGGCTCCTCCACCGGCGGACCGCAAGCGCTGTTCTCGGTGCTCGGCGGCATCAAGAAGCTGGGAGGGGTGACGCAGCCGATCTTCATCACTCAGCATATGCCCGCCACCTTCACCACCATCCTGGCCGAGCACATCACCCGTCTCACCGGCCTGTCGGCCAAGGAAGGCGAGAACGGCGAGGTCGTCCAGCCGGGGCGGGTCTACATCGCCCCTGGTGACTGGCACATGCTGGTGGACACCCGTGGTACCGATCGCGTCCTGCGGCTGACCCAGGACCCGCCGGAAAACTTCTGCCGCCCGTCGGTCGACCCCATGTTCCGCTCCATCGCCAAGGTCTACGGCCGCCGTGTGCTGGCGGTGGTTCTGACCGGCATGGGCGCGGACGGTGCGCGCGGGGGCAAGGTCATCGTCGATGCTGGCGGCACCGTGATCGCCCAGGACGAGGCGACCAGCGTGGTGTGGGGCATGCCGGGCGCGACCGCTCAGGCCGGCGTGTGCAGCGCCGTCCTGCCGTTGCCCGACGTCGCACCCTACATTCACAAGTTCGCCAACAGGCGGGTGTGACATGAAGCCCGAAGACTTCGATTTCGTCGCGCAGATGCTGAAGACGCGGTCCGGCCTGGTCCTTACCAAGGACAAGTCGTACCTGCTGGAAAGCCGTCTGATGCCGGTGGCCCGCAAGCGTGGCTTCAAGGGGCTGGAGGATCTGGTGGCGCAGTTGCGCCGGCGTGACGAGGCGCTGGCCTGCGACGTTACCGAGGCGATGACGACCAACGAGTCGTTTTTCTTCCGCGACATGAAGCCGTTCGAGCAGTTCCGCGACGTGGTGCTGCCGAACCTCATCAAGACCCGCGCCGCGAAGAAAAGCTTCCGCATCTGGTGCGCCGCCGCCTCGTCGGGACAGGAGCCTTATTCGCTCGCCATCATCCTGAAGGAGGCTTCGGCCCGTCTGCAAGGCTGGCGCACCGAGATCGTCGGCACCGACATCAGCCGCGAAATCCTGCAAAAGGCGCGGGCCGGTCTGTACTCCCAGTTCGAGGTCCAGCGCGGGCTGCCGATCCAACTGATGGTCAAGTACTTCAAGAAGAAGGATGACCAGTGGGAGATTGATCCCGCCCTGCGCGCCATGGTCCAGTACAAGGAATGGAACCTGTTGCAGGATCTTCGGGCGCTCGGCCAGTTCGACGTCATCTTCTGTCGCAACGTGCTGATCTATTTCGACCAGCCGACCAAGTCCCTGGTGCTCGACAACATGTCGAAGCAGCTTGCCGATGATGGTGTGCTCTATCTGGGCGGCGCGGAGACGGTGCTCGGCATTTCCGACAAGTTCAAGCCCATCCCTGGCCAGCGCGGCGTCTATGCCGTCAACAAGCCCGGCGCGGCCGCCAATGGGGCCTCTCTCGGCGTGGCTGGCTGAGGCGAGGCACGAGAAAAAAAAAGACCCGCCGCGGGGGGCGCGCGGCGGGTCTCGTCATGCAAGCCGCATTCGGGACGGCTCGCAGTGTTCAGGCGACCGGGTCCGGGGATGGGGTCCGGGCTGCCCCTGGGTCAGTTCTGTTCGGGTGGCAATACGACGGCGTCGATGACGTGGATCACCCCGTTGTCGACGGCGATGTCGGCCGTGGTGACGCGGGCGCCGTTGACAAGCACGCCGTCGGCGGTTTTCTGCACGTTCAACGCCTGCCCGTTCACCGTTTCCACCGATGTTTGCCCCATGGCGATGTCCGCCGCCATGATGCGCCTCGGCACCACATGATACGTGAGGATGCCCGTAAGCTGTGCCTTGGCCTCGGGCTTCAGCAGATCGTCCAGGGTGCCGGCCGGCAGGGCCGCGAAGGCGTCGTCGGTGGGGGCGAAGACGGTGAAGGGCCCTTCGCCCTTCAGGGTCTCGACCAGATCGGCGGCGCTCACTGCCGCCACCAGGGTCTCGAAGTCGGCGTTGGCGGCGGCGGTGTCGACGATGTCGGCGGCCCTGACGGGCAGGGCGGCGATCAGGGCCATGGGGGCGGCAATCACGGCCGCACGCAAGGCGGTGCTCAGCGTCATGCTACGATCCTCTTGTGGCCGGGCGGGCCGGCGGTTGGGAGATCGGGTACCCGTGGTCTCGGTGTCGCGACATGGAAGCCTACGCGGGTGGACCGGCGGGTGGATCACGCAGAGGCGGTGAGCGGGGCCATCACATCGGCGTGAGAGCGCAGACGCATGACGCCGCGACACTCACCCAAGGGAGGATGCCGAAGCCTTCCCCCTTGGGTGGGTGTCGCGGTTGATGCCTGGCCGTTGAGGAGAACCGGGGTCAAGCCCGGGCGAAAGGGCTGGACCTAAACGCGGGCGCTCGCTTGGGGGCCGGATGTGGCGTCGGAGCCGCTGCCGCGCACCGTGCCGGCCGGCACCGGCTCCCGCAGCACATAGCCGCGGCCCCACACCGTTTCGATGTAATTGTCGCCGCCGGTGGCCTGGGTGAGCTTCTTGCGCAGTTTGCAGATGAAGACGTCGATGATCTTCAATTCCGGCTCGTCAATGCCGCCGTAGAGGTGGTTTAGGAACTGCTCCTTGGTCAGGGTGGAGCCCTTGCGCAGGGCCAGCAGTTCCAGGATGCCGTATTCCTTGCCGGTCAGGTGCAGCGGCTCGCTGTCGACGGCGACGGTGCGGGCATCCAGGTTGACCTCCAGCTGGCCGACCTTGACGACCGATTGGGCGTGGCCCTTGGCGCGACGCACGATGGCCTGACAGCGGGCCACCAGTTCGCCGGCATCGAACGGTTTTGTGAGGTAGTCGTCGGCGCCCGAACCCAGGCCTTTGATCTTCTTCTCCGGCTCGGTCAGGCCCGAAAGGATCAGCACCGGGGTTTCCACCTGTGCCTGCCGCAGCCGGCGAATGACCTCCAGCCCGTCCATGTCGGGCAGCATGAGGTCGAGGATGATGATGTCGTAGTCGTAGAGCTTGCCGATCTCCAGGCCGTCTTCGCCCAGATCGGTGGCGTCCACCACCCATCCCTCCCGGCGGAGCATCAGCTCCACCGACTTCGCCGTATGAGGATCGTCTTCGACCAGCAGTACGCGCATGCGTCTTCGCCTACCTCGTTGGGGGAAGTCCAAACCAACGATAAGACTCCGGGGCACGGGGTGCAATGGAGTCTTTACCGCGTGTTAATCGCGAAACCGCATACTATCGGCCCCGCGCAGGCGAACCATCGTATTGGGAAACGCCGGAAGGTACCCCCTCGGTTTCGCGGGTTCAGACCTTTTTTCGGCGTGCCGGAGTGATATCAGGTGACCGTCCACCTTCGCAACATCCTCACCGAGATCGAAAGGCTGCCCGATACCAGGATCTTTGGGAGAGTGGTGGCGGTTCAGGGTCTGCTGGTGGAGGTGGGCGGTATCCAGACCAGCGTGTCGGTGGGCGACCGCATCATCATCCATGCCCGCGATGGCCGCACCGTGCCGTGCGAGGTGGTGGGGTTCCGTGAAGGGCGGGCCCTGCTGCTGCCGTTCAGCAACCTGGGCGGCGTGGCGCTGGGCGCGCGGGCCGAGATCCAGGACGGCGAGCCCTCCGTCTACCCCACCACCGCCTGGCGCGGCCGGGTCATCAACGCCATGGGCGAGCCGGTGGATGGGCTCGGCCCGCTGCCGACCGGCGAGGCCGCCTATCCCATCCGCAACACCCCGCCGTCGGCCCACGGGCGCCAGCGGGTGGGCGGCAAGCTGGATGTGGGCATCCGCGCCATCAACACCTTCCTCACCTGCTGCCTCGGCCAGCGCATGGGCATCTTCGCCGGGTCCGGCGTCGGTAAAAGCTCGGTGCTGTCCATGCTGGCGCGCTATTCCCAGGCCGACATCATCGTCTGCGGCCTGATCGGCGAGCGTGGCCGCGAAGCCCGCGAGTTCATCGAGGACGACCTCGGGCCGGAGGGCATGGCGCGATCGGTGGTGGTGGTGGCCACCTCCGATGAGGCGCCGCTGATGCGCCGGCAGGCCGCCTATATGA
>JAEWWF010000209.1 GCA_023396465.1 Pseudomonadota bacterium | reverse complement strand
CCGTAGGGATGGCCGATGGCGATGGCGCCGCCGTTGACGTTCAGCCGCTCGTCGGGGATGCCCAGGCGGTCGCGGCAGGGGATGACCTGGGCGGCGAAAGCCTCGTTCAGTTCCCACAGGCCGATGTCGTCCACCCGCAGGCCGTGGGCGGCCAGCAGCTTGGGCACGGCGGCGACCGGGCCGATGCCCATTTCGTCGGGATCGCAGCCGGCCACCGCCATGCCGCGATATAGGCCGAGCGGCGCCAGGCCGCGCCGTTCCGCTTCCCGCCGCTCCATCACCACGCAGGCCGAGGCGCCGTCGGACAGCTGCGAGGCATTGCCGGCGGTGATGAAGGCGCCCTCCGCCACCTGCTGCCCGTCGCGGAACACCGGCGCCAGCCTCGCCAGGCTGTCCAGGGTGGTGCCGGGGCGGTTGCCTTCGTCCCGGGTCAGGGTGACCTCGCGGCGGGTGACGGCCTTGGTCTCGCGGTCGACCACTGCCATGGTGGCGGTCAGCGGCACGATCTCGGCATCGAAGCGGCCGGCTGCCTGGGCCTCGGCGGTGCGGGCCTGGGACTGCACGGCGTAGGCGTCCTGCGCCTCGCGGCTGACGCCATAGCGGCGGGAGACGATTTCCGCCGTCTCCACCATGGAGATGAAGATGTCCGGCCGGTGCTGCACCAGCCACGGGTCGCGCCAGCGGTGGGTGTTCATGCGCTCCGTCTGCACCAGCGACACCGACTCGAGGCCGCCGCCCACCACCACCGTCATGCCGTCGGCGATGATCTGGCGGGCGGCGATGGCGATGGCCATAAGGCCGGAGGCGCACTGGCGGTCGACGCTCATGGCGGCGACGGAGGTCGGCAGGCCGGCGCGCAGGGCGCTCTGGCGGGCGATGTTCATGTGGGTGGTGCCCTGCTGCAGGGCGGCCCCCAGGATGACGTCGTCCACCTCGGCGGGGTCGACCCGCGCCCGCTCCAGGGCGTGGCGGATGGCGTGGCCGCCGAGCGCCGGCGCCTCCAGGTCGTTGAAGGCGCCGCGATAGGCCTTGCCGATGGGTGTGCGGGCGGTGGCGACGATGACGGCTTCTCTCACGGCCGTGTCTCCCTGGGTTACTGCGCGGCGCGGCGGGCGGCGCCGGCGCGGGAGAGGATGCGTTCCACATGCTCCGGCCCCGATCCGAACTCGGTGGGCGCGCCCATGTCGGCGATGCGGTCGAAGGCGGCGGCGACCGCTTCCGGCGTGCGCTCGCCCTCGGGCAGGAACACGCCCTCGGACTCGACGATGGCGAGGCGGGCATAGGTGCCGGCGCCGGCCAGGATGACGGTGCGGCTGGGGGCGTCCTCCGACACCAGGAACAGGGCGGCGGGGGTGGCGTATTCCGGCTTCAGGGCCGCCAGCGCCTCGGCGTCGAACAGGTCCTGGGTCATGCGGGTGGCGGCCGTCGGCGCCAGCGCGTTGACATGGATGCCGTACTTCGCCCCTTCCAGGTGCAGCACGTTCATCAGCCCGACCTGACCGGCCTTGGCGGCGCCGTAGTTGGACTGGCCGAAGTTGCCGTAGACGCCGGAGGTGGAGGTGGTCATCAGGATGCGGCCGTACTGCTGCTCCCGCATGATCGCCCACATCGCCTTGGTGCAGGTGGCGGCGCCCATCAGGTGGACGTCGACGACGGCGCGGAAGTCCTCCAGCGACATTTTCACGAAGGTCTTGTCGCGCAGGATGCCGGCGTTGTTGATGAGGATGTCGATGCGGCCCCACGACTCCATGACGCGGGCGACGGTGGCATCGACGGCGGCGGCGTCGGTGACGTCCAGACGGGCGGCCAGGGCCTCGCCGCCGGCGGCGGCAATTTCCTCGGCCACCGCGTCGGCGCCGGCCATGTCGGCGATGACCACGCGGGCGCCACGGGCGGCCAGGGCCAGGGCATGGCTGCGGCCTAGGCCGTTGCCGGCGCCGGTGACGATGGCGACGCGGCCGTCAAATCTCAGGGACATGCGGAAACTCCTTACTTGAGCACGGTCAGGATCAGCCAGTTGGCGGCCAGGGCTGGGCGGGCGAGACCGTCAGCCTCGACGCTGACGGCATAGGTGGCGAGGTGCTGGTTGCGCCCCTTGTCCACCAGGTCGGTCAGGGTGAAGCGGCCGCGCACCCGGCTGCCGACCGGCACCGGGGTCAGGAAGCGGATGCGGTCGAAGCCGTAGTTGATGCTGACGGCGGTGTTTTCGATACTCGGCAGTATGTCGAGGCTCATGGCGGTCAGCATGGACAGGGTGAGGAAGCCGTGGGCGATGGTGCCGCCGAAGGGGCTGTCGGCGGCGGCGCGGGTCGGATCGACGTGGATGAACTGGTGGTCCTCGGTCAGGTCGGCGAAGGCGTTCACCTTCGGCTGATCAAGCTGGAACCAGCGGGAAACGCCGATTTCCGTGCCCTTGCGATGGGCCAGCGCGGCAATGTCGATGGCAGGCTGCATCCGTCTCTCCGGTGAATGATCGGTGGGGCTTCCCCGGCGGTTCAGCTTGCCAAGGCACCCAATAACATACTAAGTAGTATGTCAGCCGATGCGCCTTGTCCAGCGGCGCTATCGCCGATGCGCCGGTCGACGGCGAGGCGGCTGGGAATGGGATGGCGCGCGAAGTAATGGTATGTGTGCCCCCTGCGACGGGGCGGGTGGCCCGGCGGTAACGGCGGGGAACACCGTCGGCGGGCAGCGTGGGTTTCTGGAACGGGACGGACACGATGGTGAAAACAACGCTCCGCGAAGCGCCGCGCAGCGACAAGAGCGGCAATGCGGAGCTTTTGCAGGCAGCCGCCGAATGCTTCATGGAGCAGGGGTTCCACGCCACCAGCATCGACGACGTGGCGCGGCGCCTGGGGGCGACCAAGGGGCGGGTGTATCACTACTACCGCTCCAAGACCGACCTGTTCTTCGACGTCCACCGCGAGGGCATGCGCCGCAACTTCGAGGCGGTGCGGCCGGTGGCGCGCGGGCCGGAGCCGGGCGCCGTGCGGCTGCGCGCCATGTTCCTGCGCCATGCCCTGTCGATGATGGAGAACCTGCCGTTCGAGACGGTGGTGGTGCAGGGTGTCCACATGCACCGCATGGCGGCGACCACCCCGGCCCAGCGCCGGGTGCTGGACGAGCTGATGACCATCCGGAACGACTTCGAGGCGCTGTTCAAGTCGGTGGCCTACGAGGGGGTGGAGGACGGCTCCATCCGCACCAGCGACGTGTCGGTCGCCATCAAGGCGGCGCTCGGGGCGCTGAACTGGATCTGCATCTGGTACCGCCCGCGCGGCGGCGAAACCCACGACGACCGCCTGATCCTGGCGGAGAAGATCGTCGACACCATCATGAACGGGCTGGCGGCGGCGTGATGCCGACTCGCCTCACGGAACCGGCGGCGGAGCGATCCGCCGCCGGTTTCGCCGTGGTCAGGACAGCTTCTCGCGGGCGAGGCGCACGCCGGCGGCCTCGCGGTCCCAGGTGTCTGGGGTGAGGCCCTGGGTGCGCAGGACGTGCTTTTGCAGCTTGCCGCTGGCGGTTTTCGGCAGATCGTCCACCACCCGCACGTAGCGCGGCACCATGAAGTGGGGCAAGCGCGGCGCCAGGAAGGCGATCAACTCCGCCGGGTCGAGCGTCTCGCCCTCCACCGGCGTCACCACCGCCAGCACGTCGTCCTCGGTGACGGCGCTCGGCACCGCCAGGGCCATGGCCTCGCGCACCTTGGGGTGGGCGCAGATCTCCGTCTCCAACTCGAAGGACGAGATGTTCTCGCCGCGCCGGCGGATCACGTCCTTCATGCGGTCGACGAAGAAGAACCGCCCCTGCTCGTCCATGCGGAAGGCGTCGCCGGTGTGGAACCAGCCGTTGCGCATGGCCTTCAGCGTCGCCTCCGGCTGTTTGTAATAGCCGCTGCACAGCGCCCACGGCCGCGACGAGCGGATGATCAACTCGCCCACCTGGCCGGTCGGCACCTGCTGATCGTTGGCGTCGACCACCCGCAGCTCGAAGCACGGGCGCGGCGTGCCGGCGAGGCCGGCTTCGCTGATGCCGGGGCCGGCGGTGAGGGGGCTCGCGATCTCGGTCATGTTGTAGACGGTGTAAAGGTCGACGCCGAATCGCTGGTGGAAGGCGGGGGCATCCTCGCCGAAGGGCACGATGAAGGCCTTCTTCAGCGGGTGGTCGCGGTCCTGGTCGGTGGGCGGCGCCTTCAACAGGAAGTTGGCCATGACGCCCAGCAGCAACACCACCGTCGACCCGGTATCCCGGATCGCCGGCCAGAAGTCGGCGGTGCGGAATTCCGACACCATGGCCATGGTGCCGCCGTGGGCCAGCACCGCGTAGACGTAAAGCGTGCTGCCGCAGTGGAAGATGGGGCCGCAGATCATGCAGCAGTCGTCTTCCGTCACTGCCGCCATGGCGTCCGGCCCCATGGTGTAAAGCTGCACGTAGGACGACACCACCCCCTTGGCCGGGCCGGTGGTGCCGGAGGTGTACATGATCGCCTGCGTGTCCCACGGCTGGATCGGCCGGTCGAGCGTCAGGTCGTCGGCGGTGGCCGACACATCCGCTAGCGGCGCGATGCTGACCCCGGAGAGGGCGGGGGCTTCAGGGGAGTTCGCCGAGTCGCCGACCGTCAGGATGGTCGTCACCTTGCCCGGCGACAGGTCGGCCAGGCGCGGCAGCAGGGCGCGGTGGGCGATCAGGGTGGCGGCGTCGGCGTCCTCCAGGATGTGTTCCAGCGGCCGGCCGCGCGCCCCGGTGTTGAGCGGCACGTAGACGGCGCCGAGTAGGTTGATGGCGAACCATGCCGTCAGCAGGTCCGGCCCGTTGCCCATCCAGCACAGCACATGGTCGCCCTGGCGAACGCCGGCCCGACGCAGGGCGGCGGCACGGTCGCGCACGCGGGCGAGGGTGTGGGCATAGGTCCAGGTCTCGCCCTTCCAGAACCGCACGAACTCCCGGTCTGGGAACCGCTGGGCCTGCTTCTCCAACAGGTTGCGCAGCACGCAGTCCTCGGGCGGAGGAATTCGCGAAGGATCGTCGGCGGTCATCGGTGGTCGGCCTCCCTGGCTTCCGGCGCATGGCGCCATCCTACTGAGTCTTGTGGCTTAGGTCTTCCGTGCGGCGCATCCGGGGATCGCGGCGGGCACCGCAGGCGTTGCTGTGGCCTCCGGCGGCGATCACCCCGACGGCCTGCATCGAACTATTGCAACATACTCCGTAGTATGTCAAAAGGGTTCTAAGGCCAACGAAGCTGCCGGGGAGAACGTCTGATGGGAGTGGTGTCGGTGGAGCGCGACGGGGCGGTGGCCGTGGTGCGCTATGATCGCGGTGGCGCCGCCAATGCCCTGAGTGCCGCCGCCATGGCCGAATTGACCGCCGTGGCGCACGAGATCCGCACTGACCGCGACCTCGCCGCGGTGGTGCTGACCGGCACCGCCCGTGTCTTCTGCGCCGGCATCGACCTTTCCGACCCCGCCCTGTGGGGCGCACCCGACGAAGTTTTGTCGCCGGCGCCCCTGGCCGCCGCCGAGCAGGGCAAGGCGTTGTGCGAGGCCTGGGCGGCGTTGCCGCAATTGACCATTGCCGCCATCGAGGGCGCGGCCATTGGTGGCGGTGCGGTGCTGGCGCAGGCGCTCGACTGGCGGGTGATGGCCCGCAGCGCCCGCATGCGGCTGCCGGAAGCCCGCCTCGGCTTCAACCTCGCCTGGGGCACCCTGCCGCGTCTGGTGGCGTTGGTCGGGCCGGCGCGGGCCAAGCGGGCGTTGTTCACCGACATGCAGATCGACGCATCCACCGCCGAAGCCTGGGGGCTTGCCGATGCGGTGGTCGAGGATGGCGCCTCCGTGGCCGAGGCCCTGCGCCTCGCCACCGAGGCGGCGGCGGTGCCGGCGCCGGTGCTGCGCATGACCAAGCGCGCCATCGCCGCCCAGGTGGAGGCGCCGCACCTCGCCCATGCCGACGCCGACCAGTTCCTTCTCAGCATCTGGATGGCGCGGCGGGACAAGACCGCCACCGCCTGACACCCACCGCCAACAAGAGGCGCCCGAAGGCGTCCGGCCCCAAGGGAGGCACTCCATGACCATGCCGGTGACCCGGCCCGCGCTGCCGCGCGTGACCTATTCCAATACCGGAGAGGATTTCTCCGCCGTCCACGCCCACCTGGATGCGGTGCTGCCGGCCGTGCGTCGTCACCTGCTCGGGCGGGCGCAGCCGAACCGCATCGGCGGCACCGACGACAGCGACGGCGAGCCCTACGACGCGCCAAGCCCCATCGACCGCTCCCTGCTGCTCGGACGTTTCACCGCCGCCGGTGCCGGGTCGGTGGATCGGGCGGTGACCGCCGCCGTCGATGCCGGACGCGACTGGGGCCGGCGGCCGTGGGCGGAGCGCCTCGCCATCCTGCGCCGGGGCGCCGTCGCCATGGAGCGGCGGAAGTACGAACTCTCGGCCGCCGCCCTGCTGGAAGTCGGCAAGTCGCGCCTGGAAGCGGTGGGCGAGGTGGAGGAAGCCATCGATCTCATCCGCTACTACTGCGACGAGATGGAGCGCGCCGACGGCTTCGACCGTCCCATGCAGCGCGCCTTCTCCCATGAGGCGACCCGCTGCGTGCTGCGCCCCTATGGCGTGTTCGCGGTGATCGCCCCGTTCAACTTTCCGGTGGCGCTGTCCACCGGCATGATGACCGCCGCCATGGTCGGCGGCAACACCGTGGTCTACAAGCCGAGCCCGCTCGCCGGGCTGACCGGTCGCCTGATCGTCGAGTGCTTCCTGGAAGGCGGTTTGCCTAACGGCGTGCTCAACCTGCTGTGCGGCGGCGCGGCGACGGGGGAGGCGATGCTCGCCCACCCCGGCATCGGCGGCGTCGCCTTCACCGGATCGCACGCCGTCGGCATGGACATCTTCCGCCGCTTCGCCGCCGGGCCGCAGGCGCGGCCGGTGTTGGCCGAGATGGGCGGCAAGAACCCGGCTTACGTCACCGCCTCCGCCGATCTTGAGGTGGCGGTGGCCGGCGTGGTGCGCTCCGCCTTCGGGTTGCAGGGGCAGAAGTGCAGCGCCCTGTCGACTGTCTTCGTCGCCCAGGCCATCCACGATGCGTTCCTGGAGCGCCTGACGGCGGCGACCGAGGCGCTGACCGTCGGCAACCCGGAGGACGCCGGCGTCTTCATGGGGCCGCTCATCAACGAGGCGGCGCTGCGCCGGTTCGAGGATGCCTGCGCCGCCGCCCGCGCCGACGGCACCATCCTCTGCGGCGGCGCGGTGCTGCGCGGTGGAGTGTGCGACGGCGGCTGCTACGTGCGGCCGACGGTGATCGCTGGCCTGCCGGACGCGCACCGGCTGCACCGGGAGGAACTGTTCCTGCCGGTCCTCACGGTGCGCCGCTTCACCGACCTGGGTGCCGCCATCGCCGCCGGCAACGCCGTCCGCTACGGCCTGACCGCCGGCCTCTACAGCCGCGAGCCGGCGGAGATCGAGCAGTTCCTGGCGACGGCGGAGGCCGGCGTGCTCTACGCCAACCGGCCGAGCGGCGCCACCACCGGCGCCTGGCCGGGCATCCAGACCTTCTGCGGCTGGAAGGGCTCCGGCCTCACCGGCAAGGGCGGCCTCGGGCCGTGGTACGTGCCGCAGTTCATGCGCGAACAGAGCCACACGCTGATGGGGTGGGAGTGAGACCGATGGCAACCCATGACGATTACGTCGTCGAAACCCGCGACATGTCCAAGTCGTTTCGCGGCTTCCTGGCGGTCTCCGGGGTGAACCTGCGGGTGCGGCGGCACACCATTCATGCCCTCATCGGGCCGAACGGGGCCGGCAAGACCACCTGCTTCAACCTGATCACCAAGTTCCTGCAACCCAGCAGCGGCCAGATCCTGCTCAACGGTCGCGACGTCACCCGCGCCAGACCGGCCCATGTCGCCCGCATGGGCATGGTGCGCAGCTTCCAGATTTCGTCGGTGTTCCCGCACCTGACGGTGCTGGAGAACCTGCGCGTCGCCCTGCAACGCAAGATGGGCAACAGCTATCAGTTCTGGCGCTCCGACCGCTGCCTGGACAGCCTGAACGACCGGGCGCGGGACCTGATCGCCGACGTCGGGCTGGCGGAGTTCGAGGACAGCCTCGCCGCCGAACTGCCCTATGGCCGCAAGCGCGGCCTGGAACTGGCCACCACCATGGCGCTGGAGCCGGAGGTCATGCTGCTCGACGAACCCATGGCCGGCATGGGCACCGAGGACATCCAGCGCACCGCCGCCCTCATCCGCCGGGTGGCGCAGGGCCGCACGGTGCTGATGGTGGAGCACAACATCAACGTGGTCGCCGACCTGTCGGACACCATCACCGTGCTCCAGCGCGGTCAGGTGCTGGCCGAGGGCACCTATGCCGAGATTTCGTCCAACCGCGAAGTCATCACCGCCTACATGGGAAGCGAGCATGAATGACGCCCTGCTGACCGTCCGCGACCTCCAGGCCTGGTACGGCGAGAGCCACATCCTGCACGGCATGGCCTTCGAGGTCGGCAAGGGGGAGGTGGTCACCCTGCTCGGCCGCAACGGCGCCGGCAAGACCACCACCATGCGCTCCATCATGGGACTGGTGGGCCAGCGCCAGGGCTCGGTGAGCTTCGACGGGCGCGAGACCATCGGCTTGCAGGCCAATCAGGTGGCCCGCCTCGGGCTGGCCTTCTGCCCGGAGGAGCGCGGTATCTTCGCCTCCCTCGACGTCACCGAGAACCTGACCCTGCCGCCGGTGATCCGCGGCGGTGGCATGAGCCTTGAAGAAGTCTACGGCCTGTTCCCCATCCTGCGGGAACGCGGCCGCAGCCAGGGCACCAAGCTGTCGGGCGGCGAGCAGCAGATGCTCGCCATCGCCCGCATCCTGCGCACTGGCGCCACCATGCTGCTGCTCGACGAGCCGACGGAGGGCCTCGCCCCCGTGATCGTCGAGCAGATCGGGCAGGTCATCCGCACCCTGCGCGACCGGGGGTTCACCATCCTGCTGGTCGAACAGAACTTCCGCTTCGCCGCTGGCGTCGCCGATCGCCACTACGTGGTCGAGCACGGCCACGTCATCGACATGATCACCCGCGCCGAGGTCGAGGCAAGCCGCGAGAAGCTCAAGACCTACCTCGGCGTCTGACCGTGGTGGCCGCCTGGGCGGCACCGCTGAACACAACAGGGAGAACGTGTATGTCCAAGTTGAAGACCGCGCTTCTGGCCGGCATCGCCTCCACCGCCCTGGCCGGGGCCGCCCACGCGAACATGACCGACGGGGTGGTGAAGATCGGCGTCCTTGACGACATGTCGGGCGTCTACGCCGATCTGGCCGGGGAAGGCTCCGTCCTCGCCGCCCGCATGGCGGTGGAGGATTTCGGCGGCAAGGTCGGCGACACGCCGATCGAGGTCATTTCCGCCGATCACCAGAACAAGGCCGATATCGCCGCCAATGTCGCCCGCCAGTGGATCGACGCCGACAAGGTGGACGTGGTGGTTGACGTCGGCAACTCCGCCGCCGCGCTCGCCGTGCAGGAAGTGACCAAGGACAAGGGCAAGGTCCACCTCAATTCCACCGCCGCAACCACGGCGCTGACCAACGAGAAGTGCTCGCCGACCGGCGTCCACTGGACCTACGATACCTATGCCCTGGCCAACGGCACCGGCAATGCGCTGGTGGAGCAGGGCGCCAAGAAGTGGTTCTTCATCACCGCCGACTATGCCTTCGGTCACAGCCTGGAGGAAAACACCAGCAAGGCGGTGAAGGCGGCGGGCGGCGAGGTTGTTGGCAGCGTGCGGGCGCCGTTCCCGAACAACGACTTCTCCAGCTACCTGTTGCAGGCCCAGGGCTCTGGCGCCGACGTCATCGCATTCGCCAACACCGGGGGTGATTTCGTCAACGCCCTGAAGCAGGCGCAGGAATTCGGCATCACCCAGAGCGGCCAGCGCATCGCCGGCCTGCTGGTGTTCCTGACCGACGTGCATTCGCTGGGGCTTGAGTCCACCCAGGGACTGACCATCACCACCGGCTGGTACTGGGACCAGGACGAGGAGGCCCGCGCCTGGGCCGACCGCTTCGCCGAGCGTCACGGCGGCAAGCGGCCGACCATGGTGCAGGCCGGGGTCTATTCGGCGGTCGCCCATTACCTGAAGGCCATCGACGCCATCGGCAGTGACGAGGGCAAGGCGGTGGTCGACCAGATGAAGGAAATGCCGGTCAACGACATGTTCGCCAAGAACGGCCAGATCCGCGCCGACGGCCGCATGGTCCACGACATGAAGCTGGTGCAGGTGAAGACACCCGCCGAATCCGAAGGGCCGTGGGACTACTACAAGGTTCTGTCCAACATCCCCGGCGACAAGGCCTTCATGCCGCTTTCGGAAAGCACCTGCGACCTCGTGAAGACGCAGTAACCGGCGGCAGATTGCACGAGGGGAACGAGACATGATGGACTTTCTGGGCGTACCCATGCCCGTGCTCATGGGGCAGTTGCTGCTCGGGCTCATCAACGGCGCCTTCTATGCCGTGCTGAGCCTGGGGCTGGCCTTGATCTTCGGGCTGCTCAACATCATCAACTTCGCCCATGGCGCCTTCTACATGCTGGGCGCGTTCGTCGCCTGGCTGGCCATGCAGTACCTGGGAATCGGGTACTGGCCGTCGTTGATCCTCGCTCCCCTCGTGGTCGGCGCTTTCGGCGTCGTCATCGAGCGCACGCTGCTCAAGCGGCTCTACAACCTCGACCACCTTTACGGCCTGCTGCTGACCTTCGGCCTGGCGCTGGTGATCGAAGGCACCTTCCGCCAGATATACGGCATCTCCGGCCAGCCCTATCAGCTGCCGGCGTCGCTGTCGGGCGGCATCAACCTCGGCTTCATGTTCCTGCCCAAGTACCGCGCCTGGGTGATCGTCGCCTCGCTGGTGATGTGCCTCGCCACCTGGCTGATCATCGAGCGCACCAAGCTTGGCGCGCTGATGCGGGCGGCGACGGAAAACCCCGACCTCGTCCGCGCCTTCGGGGTCAATGTGTCGCTGCTGGTGACGCTGACCTACGGCTTCGGTGTGGCGCTGGCCGCCTTCGCCGGGGTGCTGGCGGCGCCGATCTACTCCGTCAATCCGATCATGGGCTCGCACCTGATCATCGTCGTCTTCGCCGTCGTCGTCATCGGCGGCATGGGGTCTATCCTCGGCGCCATCGTCTCCGGCTTCATGCTGGGGGTGTTCGAGGGCCTGACGCGGGTGTTCTGGCCCGAGGCGTCGAGCGTCGTCATCTTCGTCATCATGGCCATCGTGCTGATCGTCAAGCCGGCCGGCCTGTTCGGGAGGACCGCATGATGCCGTCCGTCATGTCGCACAAGGGCCTGTGGCTCGTCGTCGGGCTGGTGGCGCTGGCGGTGGCTCCGCTGCTGGTCTATCCGGTGTTCCTGGCCAAGGTGCTGTGCTTCGCCCTGTTCGCGGCGGCCTTCAACCTGCTGCTCGGTTATGTCGGGCTGCTGTCCTTCGGCCATGCCGCCTTCTTCGGCTTCGCCGCCTATTGCGGCGCCCATGTGACCAAGGAATGGGGCCTCGGGCCGGAGTTCGCGCTGTTGACCGGCATCGCGGTCGGCGCCGGGTTGGGCCTCGCCTTCGGTCTCATCGCCATCCGCCGCCAGGGCATCTATTTCGCCATGGTGACGCTGGCGCTGGCGCAGATGGTGTTTTTCGTGGCGCTGCAAGCTCCTTTCACCCATGGCGAGGATGGCATCCAGGGGGTGCCGCGCCGCCCGCTGTTCGGGCTGATCGACATCCAGTCCAACCTGGCGATCTATTACTTCGTGCTGGTGGTGTTCCTGATCGGCGTTTTCATCGTCTACCGCACGGTGCATTCGCCCTTCGGCCAGATCCTGAAGTCCATCCGCGAGAACGAGCCGCGCGCCATCTCGCTTGGCTACGACACCGACCGCTACAAGCTGATCGCCTTCGTGCTGTCGGCCGGACTGTCAGGGCTGGCCGGGTCGACCAAGGTGCTGGTGTTCCAGCTGGCGTCGCTGACCGACGTGCAGTGGCAGATGTCGGGCGAGGTGGTACTGATGACCATCCTCGGCGGCATGGGCACCATGCTCGGCCCCATCGTCGGCGCGGCGGTCGTCGTCAGCATGCAGAATTATCTGGCGCAGGTGGGGGCGATGACCACCATCGTCCAGGGCATCATCTTCGTGGTCTGCGTGCTGCTGTTCCGTCGCGGCATCGTCGGGGAACTGGCCGCCTTCCTGCGGTCGCGCAAGCCCCCGCGCGCCCCGGCGGAAGGCGCCGAGCAGCCGGCCCGCTCCACCGCCTCGGCTCCCGCCGGGAAATGATCCGCAGGTAAACTCTCCCAAGGGCCCGTCGCGTGTCGTCGGGCCCTTGAAGGTATCGCCAGGGCATCCATCTGTGGCGCGAACATCGTTTCTTCCTGATTTTAGGAGTCGCATACCATGGATGCCAACGACCGCGCCCTCATCGACGGGGTCTTCGACAAGGTGGCCGAGGCCGAGGCCCAGGCCGGCCCGCGCGATGCCGATGCCGAGGCGCTGATCGCTGCCCACCTGACCAAGCAGCCCCACGCTCCCTATTACATGGCGCAGGGCATCGTGATGCTGGAGGAAAGCCTGAAGGTCGCCCAGAACCGCATCGAGCAGTTGGAATACGCCCTGCGTCAGCCGTCCGGCGGCGGGTTGCTCGGCAGCCTGTTCGGCGGCGGCGGGGCGCGCGGCGTGCCGGCCCCGGTGCCGGCGACCCAACAGTCGCCCATCCTCGCCCACGCCGCCCAGTCGCGGCCGGGCGGCGGCGGGTTCATGGCCGGCGCCGGTCAGACCATGATGGCGGTGGCTGGCGGTCTGGTGCTCGGCAACCTGCTGTCGGCGGCGTTGATGCCCGATATGGCCCAGGCCGCCGAATCCGAGGCCCCGGCCGAGGAAGACGCCGACTATGGCGGTGGCGACGACATGGACATCGGCGATATGGAGTGGTGAGCCGCCGGCTTCCGCCGACATGAGCCCTTAGCTCAGGCGGGCGGTGGTTCGCTGCCGCCCGGCCCGAGTGTCTTTTGCATGTAGACGGTGTCCAGCCAGCGCCCGAATTTCCAGCCGGTGTCTTTCGCCGTGCCGATGCGGGTGAAACCAAGCTTTTCGTGCAGGCGGATGGAGCCGTGGTTCTCGCCGTCGCCGACCACACCCATCATCTGGCGGTAGCCGAGCGCCTGGCAGCGGTCGAGCACCTCGCGCAGCAACAGTTCCCCCAGGCCGCGTCCGGTGTGGTCGGGGTGGATGTAAACGCTGTCCTCGACCACGAAGCGCCAGCCGATGCGGCCGTGGAACAGTCCGGCATAGGCATAGCCGAGGAGACCGCCATCGGCCCCTTCCGCCACCACCCACGGCAAGCCCAGGGCGACGATCTTCCGCCACCGCGTCTCCATTTCGGGAAGATCGGGCGGGTCGTATTCATAGCTGCCGGTGCCGTGCAGAACGTGGTGGGCATAGATCGCCTGCACCGCCGGCATGTCGGCCGCCACGGCATCACGCAGCCGTGCCACGGGGGAGGGGGAAGAGGCGGTCACGGCGGGCGGGCTCCTGTGCTGTGGCGGTTGATGCGTCCGTCACGGTGCCGCAGCCACCGGCTCCGCGCAAGGGCCACTGGAGGTCCGCCGGCATGGCGGCAAGTGGTTGGCGTACAACCGGAAAGGGGGCTGAAAAAAGTTCTTGCGCGGTCGCCGCCAACCCGCTAAAACCCGCCCCACACGAAGTACAGGCCCCTACGTCCCCATCGTCTAGAGGCCTAGGACACCGCCCTTTCACGGCGGCGACCGGGGTTCGAATCCCCGTGGGGACGCCAAGTTTCAGAAAACCCCGCCGTCGGCAGACGGCGGGGTTTTTGCTTGTCCGGGGTGAGCCGAGGTCTTTTCTTGTCCGGTCTCGACCGACCGGGGCGCCCTGGCGATGGATGGTCGGCCAGGACACCCCGGTTCGGTCGGTCGCGCGGCGATCAGCCCTGAAGGGCGACGGCCTCGATCTCCACCAGCACGTCGCGCGGCAGACGGGCCACCTGGACGGTGGAGCGCGCCGGCTTGTGGGCGCCGAAGGCGGCTTCATACAGGCTGTTGACGGTGGCGAAGTCGCCCAGGTCCTGCACGAAGACGGTGGTCTTCACCACCCGGTCGAGGCCGGAGCCGGCGGCGTCCAGCACCGCCTTCAGGTTGGCGAGCACCTGCTTGGTCTGCGCCTCGATGCCGCCTTCCACCAACTGGCCGGCGGCGGTCAGCGGGATCTGGCCGGAGGCGAAGACGAAGCCGTTGGCGGCAATGGCCTGGCTGTAGGGGCCGATGGCGGCGGGGGCGTGGTCGGTGGCGACGATCTTCAGGTCGGACACGGGCGGTTCCTCGCGGTTGGTTGACATACCGGATGCGGTTTTAGCACAGAATGGCGGCGATCAGGTCGCCTTGGCCGGGCGCAGGCCGCCGACGCCGGTGGCCGGGGTGGTGACGCGGCCGCCGAAGCGGGCGACGGTCAGCCCTTCCATGTCGATCTCCGGCTTGCGGCCGGCGATCAGGTCCGACAGCACGCGGGCGGAGCCGCAGGCCATGGTCCAGCCGAGCGTGCCGTGGCCGGTGGAGAGCATGAGGTTGCGGTAGCGGGTCGGGCCCATCACCGGCACGCTGTCGGGCGTCATCGGCCGCAGGCCGGTCCAGAATTCCGACTTGCGCACGTCGCCGCCGGTGGGGAACAGGTCGGAGACGACATGCTCCACCGTCTCCCGCCGGCGCTGGTCGAGGTTGAGGTTATAGCCGTTCAGCTCCGCCATGCCGGCCACGCGGATGCGGTCGCCCAGGCGGGTGATGGCCACCTTGTGGGCCTCGTCCATGACCGTCGAGACGGGGGCGCCGGCCTCGTTCTCCACCGGGATGGTGATGGAGTAGCCCTTGACCGGGTAGACCGGCACGTCGATGCCGATGGTCTTCAGCAGCAGCGGCGAATAGCTGCCCATGGCGCAGAGGTAGAGGTCGGCATCCACCGTGCCCTGGTCGGTGACGACGCCGGTCACCCGATCGCCCTCGGTGGCGACGGCCTTGATGCTGACGCCGTGGCGGAACGTCACGCCCAGGTCGGCGGCTAGCTTCGCCAAGCCCTGGGTGAACTTGAAGCAGTCGCCGGTTTCGTCGCCCGGCAGGTGCAGGCCGCCGACGATCTTGCCCTTCACCTGGGCCAGCGCCGGCTCGTGGCGGGCGCAGCCGTCCACGTCCAGCACCTCGTAGGGCACGTTGTAGCTGTCGAGCACGGCCAGATCCTTGGCGATGCCGTCCAGCGCCGCCTGGGTGCGGAAGACCTCCAGGGTGCCGCGGGTGCGCTCGTCATAGGCGATGCCGGTCTCGGCCCGCAGCCACTTCAGCACGTCGCGGGAATACTCCGCCACCCGCACCATGCGGCCCTTGTTGATGCCGTAGCGGGCTTCGGTGCAGTTGCGCAGCATCATGCCCATCCACCGCCACATGGTCGGGTCCAGGCGGGCGTGCAGCACCAGCGGCGCGTGGCGCATGAACAGCCACTTCAGCGCCTTCAGCGGAATGCCCGGCGCCGCCCAGGGGGTGGCGTAGCCCGGCGAGATTTCCCCGGCGTTGGCAAAGCTGGTTTCCATCGCCGGCTCCGGCTGGCGGTCCAGCACCGTGACCTCGTGGCCGTCGCGGGCCAGGAACCACGCCGTGGTGACGCCGATGACGCCGCTGCCGAGAATGACGATCTTCATGATGCGGTATCCCTGTTCTTGCTTGGTTATCGCGTGCCGCCGACGTAGCGGCGCAGATAGCGGGGGCCGAGGCTGGTGAGTATCTCGTAGCCGATGGTGCCGGCCTCGGCGGCGACGGCATCGACGGTGCGGCGGTGGTCGATCAGGTCGACCAGGGTGCCGGCGGCGATGCGGTCGGCGGGCAGGTCGGTGGCATCCAGCGTGATCATGTCCATGGACACCCGGCCGAGCAGCGGCAGCCGTGCCTCGCCCAGCCACGCGCAGGCCCGGCCCGACAGCGACCGCAGGAAGCCGTCGGCATAGCCGACCGAGACGGTGGCGACGCGGGTCGGGCGGGCGGTGACATGGGTGCAGCCGTAACCGACGGCGGCGCCAGCCGGCACCTCGCGCAGCTGCATCACCTTGCCTTGCAGGCGCACCACCGGACGCATGCGGTTGGCGTGACCGGGGGTGGGGTTGACGCCGTAGAGCGCCGCCCCTGGCCGCAGCAGGTCGAAGTGATAGCTGCCGCCCAGGAACACGCCGGAGGAATTGGCGAAGCTGGCCGGCGCGCTCACCGGCAACTGCGCCCGCAAGGCACGGAAGGCGGCCAGCTGCTGGCCGTTCATGGGGCTTTCCGGCTCGTCGGCGCAGGCGAGGTGGCTCATCACCAGCTGGGTGTCGATGCCGGCCAGGCGGTCGGGGTCATCGGCCAGGGCCTGCACCTCGGCCGGGCTCATGCCGCCGCGCGACATGCCGCTGTCCACCTGCAGGGCGGCGGGCAGGCGGCGGTTCAGGCGGGCGGCCAGCGCGCTCCAGGCGGCGACCTGCTCCAGGCTGTTGAGCACCGGCACCAGGCCGGCCGCCGCCGCTTCCGCCTCGCAGCCGGGCGGGCAGCCGTGCAGGATGTAGAGGGTGATGTCGGCCGGCAGGTGCGGCGCCAGCGCCAGCCCTTCGGCCACATGGGCGACGAAGAACACGCGGCAGCCGGCGGCGGCCAGCATCGGCCCCACCACCGCGGCGCCCAGGCCGTAGGCGTCGGCCTTCAGCACGGCGGCGCAGTCGGCACGGCCGCCGGCCTGGGCCTTCAAGGTGCGCCAGTTGGCCACCACGGCGTCGAGGTCGACGGTCAGCACCGCCCCGGCGCGCGCCAGGGCGGCATCGGCGGTCTGCGGAGCGGCGGCGGGTTCAGGCGGGCGGGCCTGGAAGGTCATGACGCGGTCCCCGGTGGTCGGTTCTGCGTCTTCTCATGGCAAGAGCCGGGCCAACCCGTTGAAACCGCAGCACTCCGCCGCTGCGGCGACGGGGAAGACGGTCGCGCTGTACACAATTGTTTACGGCTGTCGACAGTCATCCGGCCCAAACCGGCGGCACGCCTCGGTCGCGGGCGGGTGTAAACGAAATGCTACACTGTATGAAAATGTTTACGGATTGCCGGGGATGCCATGCCGCCGCAGCTTGTTGGCGATCATGGTGTGGGAGGTGGCGAGCCGCGCCGCCAGCTTGCGGCTGGAGGGGAACAGGGGGTAGAGGCGGCCCAGCAACTCGCGCTCGAAGGCGGCCTGGGCGTCGTCCCAGGTGGCGGGCCAGGTGGCCGTGACGGGCGCGCCGTGGCCGGGCAGCGGCGTGCCGGGATCGGCGCCCTGACCGCCGGCCAGTTCGTCGGCCAGTTCCAGGTCGACCGGCTCCAGCACGCTCTTTTCCGTCATGGTGACGGCGCGGAACACCACGTTCTGCAACTGCCGCACGTTGCCCGGCCACGGGCTCGCCAGCAGCCCGGCGCGGGCGGCGGGGGAGAGGGCGGGGCAGGGGCGGCCGGACCGGTTGGCCGCTTCCTCCATGAAATGGCGGGCGAGGGTGAGGATGTCGTCGCCGCGCTTGCGCAGCGGCGGCACCTCCAGCCGCAGCACGTTGAGGCGGTAGTAGAGGTCTTCGCGGAAGCTGCCGTCGCGGACCATGGCGGCGAGGTCGCGGTGGGTGGCGCCGATGATGCGCACGTCCACCCGCAGCTCGCGGTCGCCGCCCACCCGGCGGAAGCTGCCGTCGTTGAGGAAGCGCAGCAGCTTGACCTGAAGGTAGGGCGACATCTCGCCGATCTCGTCCAGGAACACGGTGCCGCCGCCCGCCAGTTCCAGCAGCCCCGGCTTGCCGCCCTTCTGGGCGCCGGAGAAGGCGCCGGGGGCATAGCCGAACAGTTCGCTCTCGGCCAGGCTTTCGGGCACGGCGGCGCAGTTCAGGGCCAGGAACGGCGCTTCCTTGCGCGGACTGGCGGCGTGGCAGGCGTGCGCCACCAGTTCCTTGCCGGTGCCGGTCTCGCCGAGAATGAGCAGCGGCGCATCCAGCACCGCCACCCGCACCGCCTGCTTGCGCAGGGCGGCGATGGCCGGCGAGGCGCCGAGGATGGAATCGAAGCTGCCGGCGCGGAAGTGCTGCAACACCTGCATCTGCTCGCCGACACGGTGGGGCGATTGCAGGGTGGCGACGCCGCCGGCCGGCTCGCCGCCCTCGGCAAGGGCGGGGGTGCAGGACAGCAGGTAGGGCTCGCCGCGCACGGAAACCTCGCGCGGCGGCAGGCGGAAGCCGGCTTCGATCAGGCGCGGCGCGATGTCGTCGTCGTCCGCCAGATAGATGTCGAGCGCCAACCCCTCCAGCCCCGCTTCGTTGGTGCCGGCGGCGGCGGCCGCGGCGGCGTTGCCGACCACGATGGTGCCTTCGGTGTCGAGCAGCAGCACCGGGTCGGGCATGGCCGACAGCAGCGCCTCCAGGTGCAGGCGGCGGCGCATGCCGGGCAACTGGTCGGTGGTGCGGACGCTGGCGACGCCGGGGACGGTCAGGAACTCGTCGCGCAGGGCGTGGAAGGCGTCGGTCGGCAGGGCGGGGGCGTCGATGTAGACGAAGGGAACGTCCACCTCCACCGCCACCACGTTGATGCCCTTGCGCGCCAGCACGCTCAGGATCTCCTGGGCGATGCCCACGCGATCGTCGAAGCGTACCGTGATCCGCATTGCCGTCCTGGCCCCGTTCCGTGCGTGCGTGCGTCGTCGGCCGGCAGCCTAGCACGCCCGCCCGGCGGGCCGCCATGGCCGGAGCGGGGGAGGGGCTCCGGCCATGACAGGCAGCGGCGGCGGCGGCTCAGGCCACCGACAGACGGATGTCGACGTTGCCGCGGGTGGCGTGGCTGTAGGGGCAGACCACATGGGCCTTGTTCACCAGGTCTTCCGCCTGGGCGCGGTCGATGCCCGGCAGGCTGACGCTCAGGTCGACGTCGATGCCGAAGCCCTCGCCGTCGTCGCGCGGGCCGATGCCGACGGTGGCGGTGACGCGGGCGTCGTCCGGGATCTTCACCTTTTCCTTGCCGCCGACGAACTTCAGCGCGCCCAGGAAGCAAGCGGAATAGCCGGCTGCGAACAGCTGTTCCGGGTTGGTGCCGGTGCCGCCGCCGCCGCCCAGTTCCTTCGGCGTCGACAGGGTCACCGACAGGCGGCCGTCGTCGCTGGCGGCCTGGCCTTCACGGCCGCCGGTGGCGGAAGCGGTGGTGCGGTACTTGATGTCCATGACGGAACTCCTGTTGCGAGAGACGGGGAGGGAACGGCTGACCGCCGTCCATGGAAAGAAAGATTGCGCACAATTTAATATCGCGCAATCGCAAGCGGCGCATGGCTGCCTTGCGCCGGGTGGGCGGGCAATTCAATTGCGCGCGACCTATCTCGTCGTTAGGCTCTTTCGCCCTCCACTCCAGGATGCCGCCATGGCCGTGCCGCTTCCCGTCGACCGTCAGCTGTGCTTCGCCGTCTATTCGGCGGCGCACGCCCTCAACCGCGTCTACAAGCCGCTGCTCGATCCGCTGGGGCTGACCTATCCGCAGTATCTGGTGCTGCTGACCCTGTGGGGGCAGGACGACGTGACGGTGAAGCACCTGGGGGCGCAGTTGTTCCTGGATTCCGGCACCCTGACGCCGCTGCTCAAGCGCATGGAGGCGGCGGGACTGGTGGAGCGCAAGCGCGATGCCCGCGACGAACGGCAGGTGCGCATCCGCCTCACCGATGCCGGCCGTGCCCTACGCACCCAGGCGGGGGAGGTGCAGGCATCGCTGATGTGCGCCACCGGCCGCGAGGCGGCGGAGCTGGAGCGGCTGCGCGACGACCTCGCCGCCCTGCGCGACACCCTGCTCGGGCTGGAGACGGCGGCGGCGGCCTCCGCCCCGCCGGACGGCGACGACGGATGACAGCCGCCGCCCGGCGCGCTATGTCTGCCGCCTCCGCCGTTCCCTGCCGCTGCCGTTGATCGGTCCGCCATGACCCCCGAAGACATCGTCGCCCGCGTGCTGTTCAAGGACAGCCTGATGCTCATCCTCAACAAGCCGGCGGGGGTGCCGGTGCATACCGGTCCGGGCGGCGGCGACAACATGGAGATGTATTTCGACGCCCTGCGCTTCGGCCTGCCGCGCCTGCCCAACCTGGCGCATCGGCTTGATCGCGATACCTCCGGCTGCCTGATCCTCGGCCGCCATTCCAAGGCGCTGCGCAAGCTCGGCAAGCTGTTCCAGCAGGGGCGGGTGGGCAAGACCTATTGGGCGGTGGTGGAAGGCGCCCCGGAGGGCGATGCCGGCACGGTGACCGCGCCGCTGCGCAAGCTCACCCCCAAGCGCGGCTGGAAGATGGTGGTGGACGCTGCCGAGGGGCAGGAGGCGGTGACCGACTGGCGCGTCCTCGGCCGCTCCGCCGACGGCCGGCGGACGTGGCTGGAGTGCCGGCCGCGCACCGGCCGGACGCACCAGATCCGCGTCCACTGCGCCCACCTCGGCTGCCCCATCGTCGGCGACCCGGTCTATGGTGCCGCCGATGCCCCGGCCGATGCCCTGCACCTGCACGCCCGCGCGGTGACGGTGCCGCTCTACCCGACGCGCGACCCCATCACCTGCGAGGCGCCGGTGCCGGCGCACATGCGCGCGGCCCTGACGGCCTGCGGCTTCACTGGCGTGTAAGCACCTGCACCGACTGGAAGCCCTCGAACTGCGGCGGCCCGAGGTAGATCTCGCGGCTGCTGCCGGCGCCGGCGTGCGCCTTGCGGAAGGCGTCGGAGGTGGTC
>JAEWWF010000205.1 GCA_023396465.1 Pseudomonadota bacterium | reverse complement strand
ACCCCGCCGAAGGAGGCCGGTTTCTACTCAACCAACCCCAACCATGTCAACCGGTTTTTTACCAGCCGCCCCGCCGTCTCTTCCGCTGCCTTGCGGCCGCCTCCGCGTCGTCGGGAGGCGGTTTCTAGTCCCCGTGGCGATGGGCGTCAACAAAAAAAAGCACACCGCCGTCACGTCGCTCCGGCGGCCTTCATGTGCGCACGCGCGTTAACCGGTTCTTCAAAGCTGGCGGCCTAGGGTGCGGGCATGAGCGCGTCCGCTTCCGTTCCGGATCCGGGGCCGCGGCGGGCGCTGCTGCGCTTCGCGGCCAATCCCGATCCGGCGCTCGACTATATGGTGACGGTGACCGCCTCCCTGCCGGACGGCAGCGGAGTTGAACTTCGTTTCGTGCCCGACCACCAGCTTCTCGACACCGCCTGCCTGCCCGAGTACCTGGCGGCGCTGCCCGCCGTCGCGCCGGAGCCGGCCGCCGCCGCCCTGCTTGGCGACCTCGCCAACGAACTGCTCCCCCGCTGGCTGCGAGTCACGGTGACCAGCGCCGGCCCCGCCGGCATCCGCCATGTGGTGGTGATGGAGGAGCGGCAGCCGCGTTGGGACAACCCCGCCCTCCTCGGCCGCCTGGCGCCGCTGTGACGGTCCCCGCCCCATGAGCCGCGCCGTCGCCGATCCCAAAGGCTTCTATCGCATCCTCGGCGTGGCGCCGGATGCCGATGCCACCGCCATCAAGGCCGCCTATCGCACCCGCGCCAAGGAACTGCACCCGGACCGCAATCCCTCCGCCCACGCCGGTGAGGCCTTCTCCAAGGTGAGCGAAGCCTATCAGGTGCTGAGCGACCCGCGCCGCCGCGCCGCTTATGACCGTCTGGCGGCGCGGGTCCATGCCGCCTACCGCGCCGGAGCCGCCGCCGGCGCCCAGGCGAGACCCTCCGAACCAAACACCAACACCCGGTCCGCGCCGCCGCCTCCCCGACAGCACCATTCCTCCCGTCCGCAAGCCCGACCGAGCCCCGCCGCGTCCGGCGAGCCGCTGTGCCCCTGCGGTCGTTGCGGCAAGGTGACGGCCCAGCCCCGTTACATCATCTTCCGGCGGGTGAGCGGACGCCTGCGGCATGCCGTTGTCACCCCCATAGAGGGTGTGTTCTGCCGACGCTGCGCCCAAATCACCGCCGTCGCCGCAACCTATGCCTCGCTGCTGGGCGGCTGGTGGTCGTTTCCGCGCGGACCGGTGGAGACGCTGCGGGCGGTGTGGATCAACCTGCGCGGCGGCGAGATGCCGGCCGACCGCAACCACGCGCTGCTGATTGGCCAGGCCCGCGCCTTCCTGGCCCGCAACGAGCCCGAGGTCGCCCGCGGCTGCGCCGAACAGGCCCATGGGTTCATTCGCGATGCCACCGACCGACGCGAGGTGGAACATCTGCTCGGCCGGATCCCGCGCGGCAGCCGGCGCCTGCGCGATCGCTGGAGGAGTCCTGGTTGGGCGGCGCCGGTGCAATTGCTGCCGCTGGCGGTGGTGATCGTCGCCGCCAGTCTCGCCGGACCGGGTCTTGGCACCTTGCTGGCGCCCTCGCCGCCGCGCCCATCCCTCCCCAGCGCCGCCCCCACCACGGCCTCGGGCGGCGTCCTCAGCCGGCCAGAGGCGTTGCGCCCCGAGGTCGGCCGCCTGAACGTCATCGCGGCGGACCATCTGGCGGTACGCACCGGACCGGGGGTCGGCTATCGGGTCAGCGCCACCCTCGACACGGGCGCGTCGGTGCTGGTCAATGAACTGTCGCCCGATGGCCGCTGGGCGCGGGTACTGACAGCCGAGGGCGTTGCCGGTTTCGTCGAGGCCGAGGGTCTGCGCCGCCGCACCTCTGCCGACGACTGAACGCACCAGCGCCACCCAAGCCCGGTGGACGGCAGTGTTCAGAAGCCCCCCTCCCGGCGCTGCTTCTCGCGGCGGCGGTGCAGAGTAAGGCCGATCTCGTCGAGCATGGCCTGTTCCTTGCGGTCACGTTCCAGCTTCTCTTCGCGGTCACGGCTGGCCTGGGTCAGCTCGAAGGTCTTGAGATCGAGGAAGGCATCGGCAAGATCCTGGCGGGCCGCCTCGATGCGCTGGCGCACCTCCAGCAAGGCTTGGGCGAGGGCGTCGCGGCGGCGGCCGTAAAGCTTGAGGTATTGCCCGAACGCCCTGGCCAAGGTGACATCCTGCCGCGCCAACGCCTGTTCGCGCAGCAGTTCCTCCTGCAACAGGCGCTGGAAATGGAGGATTTCCTCCTCCCGCTGCAACAATTGGCCAAGGGCGCGGCGCTTTTCGTCCACCGTCCACTTGTGCAGGCGGATGACGCCATGCAGCCCCTTGACCATATCCGCCGCCTACTCCCTCAGCCCTGCGGACCGGGCGCGCCGGGGGCGGCACCGGGAGCGGTGTTGAGGATATCCAGCAGCATGCGGTAGCCGTCGCCCAGGGGCGTCTGCTCCTTCTTGCCCTGCGATAGAAATTGTTCGATCAGCGGATAATAGAAGATGGCTTCGTCCACCTCCGGGTTGGTACCCTTGCGGTAGGCGCCGAGGCGGATCAGTTCCGCCATGTCTTCATAGGTGGAGAGCAGCCGCCGGGCCACCCGCACCAATTGGTTTTCGTCGTCGCTGTTGCAGCCCGGCATGGTGCGCGACACCGAGCGCAGAATGTTGATGGCGGGGTAGCGGCCGCGCTCGGCGATGGTGCGCTCCAGCACGATGTGGCCGTCGAGGATGCCGCGCACGGCGTCGGAGATGGGCTCGTTGTGGTCGTCGCCTTCCACCAGCACGGTGAACAGGCCGGTGATGCTGCCCTGGCCGGGGCCGCCGGGGCCGGCGCGCTCCAGCAGCTTGGGCAGTTCGGCGAAGACGGTCGGGGTATAGCCCTTGGAGGCCGGCGGCTCCCCCGCCGACAGGCTGATCTCGCGCTGGGCCATGGCAAATCGCGTCACGGAATCCATCAGGCACAGCACGTTGAGGCCCTGGTCGCGGAAATACTCGGCCACCGCCAGGGTCATATAGGCGGCCTGCCGGCGCATCAGCGGCGCCTCATCGGAGGTGGCCACCACCACCACCGATCGCGCCATGCCCTCCGGCCCGAGGTCGTCCTCGATGAACTCGCGGGCTTCGCGGCCACGCTC
>JAEWWF010000017.1 GCA_023396465.1 Pseudomonadota bacterium | reverse complement strand
GGCGAGGCGGGCACTTTCCTGCTGCCGCCGCCACATGCCGGCATAGGCGCCGTCCGCCGCCAGCAGGGCGTCATGGCGGCCGCGCTCGACGATGCGACCAGCCTCCATCACCAGGATTTCGTCGGCGTCGATCACCGTCGACAGGCGATGGGCGATGACCAGGGTGGTGCGGTTGCGTGACACAGTATCCAGACTGTCCTGGATCGCCCGCTCCGTGTGGGTATCGAGGGCACTTGTGGCCTCGTCGAGGATCAGGATGGCGGGGCTCTTGAGCAGCGTGCGGGCGATGGCGACCCGCTGCTTCTCGCCGCCCGACAGCTTCAGGCCGCGTTCCCCGACGCGGGTGTCGTAGCCCTCCGGCAGCCCTTCCACGAAGCCATGGATGGCCGCCGCCTCGGCCGCCGCCCGCACTTCGGCCTCGCTGGCGCCGGGGCGGCCGTAGGCGATGTTGTAACCGATGGTGTCGTTGAACAGCACGGTATCCTGCGGCACCACGCCAATGGCCGCGTGCAGGCTGTCCTGCCGCACGGCGCGAATGTCCTGGCCGTCGATGAGGATGCGGCCGCCGGTCGGGTCGTAGAAGCGATAAAGCAGCCGCGCCAGGGTGCTCTTGCCGGCGCCCGAATGCCCCACCACCGCCACCTTGCACCCCGCCGGGATGGTGAAGCTGACGCCGCGCAGGATGTCGCGGCCAGCATCGTAGCCGAAACACACATCCTCGAATCGCACCTCGCCGCCCGTCACCGCCAGCGACGGAGCGCCGGGCGGATCGGTGACCTCCGGCGGCGCGTCGAGCAGTCCGAACATGCTTTCCATGTCGGTCAGTGCCTGCTTCAGCTCGCGGTAGACCATGCCGAGCATGTTGAGGGGCAGTGCCAATTGCATGAGGTAGCTGTTGACCAGGACGAAATCGCCCACCGTCATGGTGCCGTCCGCCACACCGTCGGCGGCCATCACCATCATCAGCACCAACCCGGCGGCGATGATGAAGCCCTGCCCGACGTTGAGCGCCGCCAGCGAGTTCTTGGCCCGCACCGACGCCCCCTCCAGCCGCGCCAGGGCATCGTCGTAGCGCTCCGCTTCGTGGCGGGCGTTGTTGAAGTACTTGACCGTCTCGTAGTTGATGAGGCTGTCGATGGCCTTGGTGTTGGCGTCGCTGTCGGCGGTGTTCATCACCCGCCGGTGGGCCATGCGCCAGTCGGTGACCACCACCGTATACGTGATGTAGCCACCGACGGTGACCAGGGTGACGGCGGCGAAGCGCCAGTCGTAGAGCGTCCACAGCACGCCGCAGACGAAGGCCAGCTCCAGCAGCTGCGGCCCGGTGCGGAACAGGGCGAGGCGCAACAGCACGTCGATGGCGCGGGTACCGCGCTCGATCACCCGCGACAGGCCACCGGTCTGGCGATCAAGGTGGAAGCGCAGCGACAGCCGGTGCAGGTGGGTGAAGATGCGCAGCGCCACCCGCCGCGTTGCCCGCTCGCTGACCTTGGTGAACACCATGCCCTGCAACTCGGCGAACAGCTGCTGCAACACCCGCAGCGAGCCGTAGCCGACCAGAAGCGCCAGCGGCACCGCCACCACGGCATCGGCGACATCCCCCGGCACCGTCAGGGCATCCACCGCCCGCTTGTAGAACAGCGGCACGGAGACGGTCGCCACCTTGGCGGCCACCAGCAGCAGCAGGGAGACCACCACCCGCAGCCGCAACTCCGCCTCGCCAGGCGGCCACAGATAGGGCAGCAAGCGGCGGGCGGCGGCCCAGTCGGCACGGGCGCCACCGGCTCCGGCGGCAGGGGGATTCGGCAGGGTGATCCGCACGCTGTCCGGGGACCGTCAGCCCGGCCCGGCGGCCGGCGGTGCTTCGCCGGCCGACGCCGCGGTCAGGCCGCCGAACAGGGGCATCTCCGCCGCCTTGTCCCGGCGGGTCCGGCGGCGCGGCTCCGGCAGAAGGTCGATGTCCAGGTCGGTCCCCGGTTCTTCCCCGAAGTCGGTGGGGACCATGCGGCTGCCGTCGGCGGCCTGACCCTCGTCAGGTTCAGGCCAGGGCATCGGAGTATCGGAATGCGGCCGTTCCAGCGGCGGCCGCGGCGTCTCGGCGGGCGGCGCCACATCGGCGAAAGGCTCCGACGACGCGGCCCGATCCATCGCCGGCGGATGCTGCGACGGGGCGGGAGACGGAGCCGGCGCGGCGGGCGCCATCAGGCCGACGGCGGTTTTCTCCACCCCGGCCAGGAACGTGGACAGGCGGTCAGCGGGGCCGTCCTCCAGCGTCTCGCGCAGCAGCTTGTCGGCCTCGTTCTCCTTCAGGACCGCCAGCAGGCGGCGCCAGCGGCGCAGGTAGGCTTGCAGGGCGGCCGCGGCCTCGGGCGCCTGGGCGACCCGCTCGCCGACGATCTCCGGCAGGTCCGGCTGGTAGGCCCAGGGAGTGAGGAAGGCATTGGCGAAGGCCCAGCGGTCGCCGGCGGCGGTGCGGGCCCAGGTCAGTTCGGTGTCTTCCTGGGACAGCAGACCGGTGCGCTCGGCGATCAGGGCGAGGCTGCCGCGCATGTCGGCCAGGGCCTCGTCCAGCCCTTCCAGCATGCGGCGGCGGCGGGTGTCTTCCTGCATCTGCAACAGGGTGCGGACCTGCACCTCGGACTGCTCGGTGGCCCGGCGGGTGTGATGGAGCACCGCCCGCAGCGCCCGTTCCGAGCGCCGCGCCGACATGGCGGCGGCACCCACCGCCAGCCCCAGCCACAGCACCGCCGGCGGCGCCGCCAGGGCGGCCAGAACGGCGGCGCTTTCCGATGGCGTCAGAACACCGAACCCCTCGCCCGGCATCAACGCCTGCCAGGCGCCCAACACCCACAGCACCGTCAGGACACTGGTCAAGGCGACAACGATCAGGGTCGCGGGCATGCTGCTCTCCCCCGGCAAGGCGTCGGCACCGCCCGACGCCTCGGGTCCGTGAATGGCGGCGCGATCGCGGGGACCGCCCCGGAATCCGGTCAGCATTGTGGCAGAATCCATCCAAATGTCACGTCCGCACCGGCACGGCGAATTTCGTGTCGACAGTCAGCCCGGCCAGCGCCGCCCTCCTATAGCATCGCCAGGGGCGGCAAGGGAACCTTTGGACGCACGCGTCAAGTCACGCGTTACAAGTTCAACCTTAAAGCGCCCCTCTCCACCATCCGACTGCTGCGCGCGCGCGCGTCATGCGCTACCGTGCGAGAGGAACCTCCTCAACCCCAGCCCGGAGGATCACCATGAGCTACCTGCGCCACATCCACCGCTGCAACAGCCACGATCTCTCCGGCTTCCGTCGCTTTCTGGTGGAGGGCTCGGCCGTCGGCTGGGTCCGCCACGCCACCGCCGCCAAGCTGACCCGCTTTCCGGCGGTGTTCCGGGTGGAGGAGACGGCGCTGTGCATCCATCCCGACGTCACCACGCCGGGGGAACGGTCGGAGGCGGTGGCCGCCGTTCTGGAGGAACTGGCCGCCGATGGCGCCATCGAGCCGCTGCGCCAGGAACTCTATCCGGTGAAGAAGGCATGGCATGCCCCGGAACTGCTACGCCTGGACCGGGCGGCGGCGCCCCTGTTCGGCCTGTCCGCCTGGGGGGTTCACGCCACCGGCTACCTGCGCCGGCCCGACGGCGGCTATCGCCTGTGGATCGGCCACCGATCACCCGACAAGCGGGTGGAGCCGAATAAGCTCGACAGCTTCATCGGCGGCGGCCAGCCGGCCGGCATGACCTTCCTCGACAATCTGGTGAAGGAGGCGGAGGAAGAGACCGGATTGCCCGCCGCCATCGCCCGTGCCGCCCGGCCGGCCGGCACCGTCAGCTACACCATGGAGAGCGAGGCCGGGTTGAAAGTGGACACCCTGGTGCTGTTCGACATCGAGGTGCCGGAGGGTTTCACCCCCGCCTCCACCGACGGCGAGCATCAGGCCTTCCACCTGCTGGATGCCGAGGAGGTGCTGGAGCGCCTGCGCGACAGCGATGACTTCAAGTTCAACATCCCGCTGGTGTTGCTGGATTTCTGCATCCGTCACGGCATCCTTGGCCCCGACGACACCCCCGAATACGAGGATCTGGTCACTGGCCTGCACTCGCCGCGCCCGCGCCGACGCCAGTTTCTGGCGCAACAGGCGCGGACCTCGGCCCTGGTGGCGGAATAGGCGGAGCGTTCAGTTGCGGTGGGTGACGAACTGGCGACCGTCCCAATAGACGACCATGCGGTCGCACTGGCCGTCATCCACCGCCAGGGCCGGGCAGTTGGGAATGGCTGGGTTCTCGACCAACCACAGGCTGACGTCGAGGCCACACACGGCATCCTGGCTGGCCGGGTCGACGCCCCACCGGAAGCCCTCATCGCCGACCAGGAGTTGCACCTCCACCTGCTGCCCGCCCTCCCCGGCGGGAGAGAGACCAAGGCGGGCCTCGCTCAACTGGCCGTCGCAGGCAAAAGCACCCAGTTGGCGGCCCATGTCCTCCGCCTCGAACCGCGGCGGGTCGATGCCGAGCAGCCGCGCCCCCAGGTCGCGGGCCCGCTGCTTGGTCTGGAAGGTGCGGCAGCCGATTTCCACCAGCGGCGCCATGGTGCCGCCGCGCACCTCGTCGGCATCGGCGGCGCAGGCGGCATCACGGAAGGCGACCCAGGCCCGCTGGGCGTCGCGCAACAGGGTCTTCGCCTGATCGTCGGGCAGGTCGCCGCGGACGATGGCGTAGACCTGATTGAGCCAGCGGTCGGCCTGCTCCAGTTCCCAGCCGGCGCATTCAACCATTTCGACCGTGGTGTTCATGGTGGTGCAAGCCGGCGGCGGCACCTCCCGCACCGGATCGGCGGCCAGCACCGGCGCCGCCAGGACTACAAGGCCGCCAATGGCGGCGGCCAGCCTCCCCACCCTGTTCATCCATCCCCTCCCCGGTTCGCCGGATGACGACGATGGCGGAGTGTAGCGCAGGAGGCCAAGCGTCCGCGAGGGAGCCGCCGGCCCCCTCGCCCAAGGTCATATCACCGCCCGCTCCCAGCCGCGACCAGAGGCGCGGGCGCGGGGCGGTTCGTCGAACAGGTCGGTCAACTGCCGCATGACGGTGCCGCCCAGTTCCTCGGCATCCATGATGGTGACGGCGCGGCGGTAGTAGCGGGTGACGTCGTGGCCGATGCCGATGGCCACCAGATCCACCGGCGATGTGGTCTCGATAGCCTGGATGACTTCGCGCAGGTGGCGTTCCAGGAAGTTGCCCGGATTGACCGACAGGGTGGAGTCGTCCACCGGCGCGCCGTCGCTGATGACCATCAGGATCTTGCGTTGTTCCGGCCGGCCGATCAGGCGGCTGTGGGCCCACAGCAGGGCCTCGCCGTCGATGTTTTCCTTCAGGATGCCCTCGCGCAGCATCAGGCCCAGGTTGCGGCGGGCGCGGCGCCAGGGGGCGTCGGCATTCTTGTAGACGATGTGGCGCAGGTCGTTCAGACGGCCGGGATTGGGCTGCTTGCCGCCGGCCACCCACATCTCGCGGCTTTTGCCGCCCTTCCACGCCGAGGTGGTGAAGCCGAGGATCTCCACCTTCACGCCGCAGCGCTCCAGCGTGCGGGCCAGAATGTCGGCGCTCATGGCCGCCACGCCGATGGGGCGGCCGCGCATGGAGCCGGAATTGTCGATCAGCAGCGACACCACCGTGTCGCGGAAGTCCATGTCCTTCTCCATCTTGAAGGACAGGCTGTGCAGCGGGTTGGCGACGATGCGGGCAAGGCGGCTGGCGTCCAGCATGCCCTCTTCCAGATCGAATTCCCAGGAACGGGTCTGCTTGGCCATCAGCTTGCGTTGCAGCCGGTTGGCGAGGCGCGACACCACCCCCTGCATGTGCGCCAGCTGGTTGTCGAGCTGGGCGCGCAGGCGGGTCAGTTCATCGGCGTCGCACAGGTCCACCGCCTCCACCACCTGATCGAAGCGGGTGGTATAGGCGCGATAGCGCAGCGGGTCGTCGCCCTCGTTGTGGCCGGGCTTGGGGCGAGCCGGCTCGGCGCTGGGGCCGGAGGGTTCTTCCGTCCCCTCGCCCTGGCCGGCCATCATGGCCTGGCTATCCTCGGCCTCGCCCTCGCCGGCCTCGTCCTGCGGCGCCGCCTCGGAGCCGGCATCCATGCCGTCGTCGCCGGACTGCTGCTGGCCGCCCTGCTGCGGCTCGTCGGCGTCGCCTTCCTCGGGCTTATCCTGGTTACCGCCGGCGCTCTCGTCCTCTTCCTGCTCGCGGCGCTCGACCTCCTCGATGTCGTCGTCCTCAAGCTCCAGGTCGGCGATCAGGCGGCGGGTTTCGTCGGCGAAGGCGCCCTGATCGGCCATAAGCTCCATCAGGCGGGGCAGATGCTCGCCAAGCTTGCCCTCCAGGTAGGGACGGCAGAGGTCGACCATGTGGCGCATGGTCGGGCCGGTCTCGACGGCGCCGAACCGTTCATGGGCGTAAAGGCGCAAGACCTCGTGCAGAGGGATACGGCTCTGCTCGGTGATCTGGCCGTAGCCTTCACCGGCCAACCGCTGCTCGATGGTGCCACCGAGGTTGCGGGCGATGCCCTTCAACTTGCGGGCGCCCAGCGCCTCCACCCGCGCCTGTTCCAGCGCGTCATAGACCTCGCGCGCCTCGCGGCTCTGCGGCTGGCGGCGGTGGTGGACGTGGTCGTCGTGATGGCGCAGGCGCATGGCCAGGCTGTCGGCGACGCCGCGCAGGCGGGTCACCATGTCGGGCGTCATCCGCGCGCCCGGCAACGGCAGGCGGACGGTCTTGCCGACCACCGAGGCGGCGTTCTGGGCGTAGGTGAGCGGCGTGTAGGTCACCGCCACGTCCCGCTCGCCCGACAGCGCCCGCACGCAGGCGGCGGTGGTCCGCTTCACCAACTCGGTCGGATTGGGGTCGCCGCTGGCCAGCTTGCCCGGCTGGTTGGAGCCGGGCCGGGGCTTGGGCGCGGGGCCTCTGCGTTCCATGCTTGCTGTGTACTCCCTTCAGCCGCGCGGGCGGGCAAAGGATGGGGGGCCGTCAGACCGCCACCACCCGCACCGGGGCTTCCGGCAGATCCTCGCCGAAGCAGCGCTGGTAGTACTCGGCGATCACCGGCCGTTCCGTCTCGTCGCACTTGTTGAGGAAGGTGAGGCGGAAGGCGAAGGGCACGTCGCCGAAAATCTGGGTGTTCTCGGCCCAGGTCAGCACCGTGCGCGGGCTCATGACCGTCGAGATGTCGCCGTTGATGAAGCCGGCGCGGGTCATGTCGGCCACCGCCACCATGGCCGAAATGGTCTTGCGGCCCTCGGCGGTATCGAACTCCGGCCGCTTCTTCAGCACGATGTCGGCCTCGGCGTCATGCTCCAGATAGTTGAGCGTGGCGACGATGTTCCAGCGGTCCATCTGACCCTGGTTGATCTGCTGGGTACCGTGGTAGAGGCCGGTGGTGTCGCCGAGGCCGATGGTGTTAGCGGTGGCGAACAGGCGGAAGCCGGGGTGCGGACGGATGACGCGGTTCTGGTCGAGCAGCGTCAGCTTGCCTTCCACCTCCAGCACCCGCTGGATGACGAACATCACGTCCGGGCGACCGGCATCGTATTCGTCGAACACCAGCGCGCAGGCGTGTTGCAGCGCCCACGGCAGGATGCCCTCGCGGAACTCGGTCACCTGCTGGCCGTCGCGCAGCACGATGGCGTCCTTGCCGATCAGGTCGATGCGGCTGACGTGGCTGTCGAGGTTGACGCGGATGCACGGCCAGTTGAGCCGCGACGCCACCTGTTCGATGTGCGTCGACTTGCCGGTGCCGTGGTAGCCCTGGACCATCACGCGGCGGTTGAACTTGAAGCCCGCCAGAATGGCGAGAGTGGTGTCGCGGTCGAACAGGTAGTTCGGATCGCGATCGGGCACGTACTCGCTGCCGTCCTTGAAGGCGGGAACGGTCATGTCCGAGTCGATACCGAACACCTCGCGCACCGAGATCTCGGTGTCCGGGGTGCCCGTCGGGATGTTGGCGCCGACCTCCATGGTCCTCCTCGAAGCCAATTGCATCGTTGTGTCGCGAGCCCTGGGCCGGCCCGCCGTCAATCGTCAATCGCCCACGCTGCCGAGCAGGGTGCGGTAGGCGTGGTTGACCGCCTTGAAACGCTCCTCGGCGGCCTTGTCGCCCGGATTGAGGTCCGGATGGTAGCGCTTGACCAGTTCCTTGTATCGCGCTTTCAGGGCCTCCCGGGTCAAGGGCCACTCCAGGTCCATCACCCGGAGCGCCTTGTCGGGATCGCTGCCGCGCGGCGGCCGGCCGGCGGCGTATTGGCTGTTGTATCGGCGCTGGTCGGCGGCGGCGGCCATGTCCTCGTCGAACACGCGGAAGGCATCCCGCACCCGCCCGGCCTTGAAGGCGCGATAGGCGGCGGTGGAATTTTCCAGCGTGCGGTGGATGTGACCGAGTTTCCAGGACGGGCGCTGCCAGGTGGTATCGGCGCGCACCGACTCCTCAACCTCGGACTCGTCCATCTCGGCGTAGTAGTTCCACTTGCGATTGAACTCGCGAATATGGGCCAGACAATACCAATCGTACTCCTTCAGGGTGCGGTCCCTGGGAGCCTTGTATTCGGCGGGTTCGCAGCAGCCCGGCCAGGCACAGGTATGGGCCGTGACGCGGGGCGGTTCCTTGGCGCCGAACGGGTAATAGGTCTGTCTGCGGCCATTCATCGCGACAATATGCGGGTGTTGCCGCATCCAGGCAACCGGACAAAGCGCCTGCGGCGTGCTTGACGAAAGGCTGCGTCACCCCCACCCTCGGGGCCTGTTCAGGCAAGGACCGGACCCCGATGCCCACCATCCGCGAGCGTATGGAAACGAAACTGACGCAGGCCTTCGCGCCAGCCCGACTGGCCATCCACGATGACAGTCATCGCCACGCCGGCCACGCTGATCGCATCGCCGCCCTGCGCACCCAAGGCCACGGCGACGGCCACGCCCCGGTGGACGGCGGCGGCGAGACCCACTTCCGGGTCGAGATCGTCTCCGCCGCCTTCGCCGGCCAAACCCGGGTGGCCCGGCAGCGGCTGGTGTTCGACGTGCTGAAGGAAGAACTGGCGGAGCGCATCCACGCCCTTCAGATCACCGCCAGAACGCCGGAGGAAGCCGGGGTTTAGTCGAAGAGGTCGGGCGGCTTTTTAACCACCAAGACACGAAGACACCAAGGCAGCCTCACAGCCCTCCTTGTGAATACTCGCCACGT
>JAEWWF010000111.1 GCA_023396465.1 Pseudomonadota bacterium | reverse complement strand
CGGCGAAGGCCTGCGCCTGCCAGGGCTCGGCGAAGGGGCGGTCGGGGGCGGCGGGGCAGCCGGCGGCGGCGCGGTCAGACGGCATCGAGGTACGGCTCCCACATGTCCAGGGTGACGGAGTGGCGCGGGTCGGCCTCCGGCCCCCACAGTTCCACCGCCGTGAAGCGCACGGCGTAGAGGTGGCACGGCGCTTCGCCCTGGCGGTGGGCATTGCTGTCGGGGAAGACGTGGCCGCCGTGCCGCATCACCACCACGCCGCACTTGCCGCGGGCATAGCGGGGCAGGCGGGTATGGCCGGCAGGATTGAGGTTCCGCGCCCGCACCCGGTCGCCGACGGCGAAACGCGGTGCCGCCTCCACCGGGCGGGCGCTGGGGCCGCCACGGCGCAGGGTAGCGGCCACCTTGTCCGCCGTCAGCGGCGGTTGCGCCGGCGGCGCTTGCGGGTCGGGACGGCCGGAGGCGGCCTCGGCGGCGGAGATCAGGCCGGTGTCCACCATCAGCAGGGTAAGCGCGGCGATCCACTTTTCATAATAGGTGTAGCGCAGGTATTCGGCCGGCGGCAGGCTCTCGCGGGCGTGGCGGCTGACGTCGATGTTCCAGCGCCCCCAGGCGGCCATGGCCAGCGTCAGGGCGAGCGCCCGCTTCTCCCACTCGCCATGGAAGACGGGCTCGTCGGGTTCGGGGCGGACCGGGCCGAAGCCGTGCATGCCGCCCATGTCATGGACGCCGTTCATGCCGCCGGCTCCCGCGCGAAACCGGTGCCGATCATGCTGTCGCGGGTGACCAGGGCGGCCAGGGCCTCCTCGTCCAGCCCCTCGGTTTTGGGCGGGCGTTGCGGGATCACCAGATAGCGGATCTCGGCGGTGGAGTCCCACACCCGCACCTCCGTCTCCTCCGGCAGCGACAGGCCGAAGTCGGCCAGCACGCCGCGCGGGTCGATGACGGCGCGGGAGCGGTAGGCGTCGGACTTGTACCACACCGGCGGCAGGCCGAGGACGCTCCACGGGTAGCAGCTGCACAGGGTGCAGACGACCATGTTGTGGACGGCCGGCGTGTTCTCGACGATGACCATGTGCTCGCCCTGGCGGCCCTCGTAGCCCAGTTCGGCGATGGCGGCGGTGGCGTCGGCGCGCAGGCGGTCGAGGTAGGCGGGGTCGCTCCATGCCCGCGCCACCACGCGGGCACCGTTGCGCGGCCCGACCTGATGTTCATAGGTGTCGATGATGGCGTCCAGCGCCGCCGGATCGACCAGCCCCTTGTCCACCAGCAGGGTTTCCAGCGCCTTCACCCGCAGCGCCGGGTCGGACGGCACGTCCTGGTGATGGTCGCCGTCGTGATCGTGGTGATGTCCGTCGTGCGGCATGGACGCTCCCCGTGGCCTATGGTTGTCTTGTCTTCAGCCTCGCCCATCCCGAACCGCAGCGCAATGGTCGGGATTGGTGGCCTTGCACCGCACCGGGGAGGGGCCTAAAAAGAGTGCTGAAAATACATCTTTGTGGAGAAGGTTCCATGCGCCGCGATCAGGTGACGGAAGAGGGCATCGTCGCCCTTGTCGACCGCTTCTATGACAAGGTGCGGGCGGATGCGACGCTCGGCCCGATTTTCGAGGAGGCCATCGCCGGCGACTGGGGCCCGCATCTGGCCAAGATGTATGATTTCTGGTCGAGCATCATGCTCACCACCGGCCGCTACAAGGGGCGGCCGCTGCCGGCCCATGTGCGCCTGCCGCTGGAGCCGCAGCACTTCGGCTTGTGGCTGGAGCTGTTCACCCAGACAACGGAAGAGCTGTTCGAGCCCGAGGTCGCGCATGCCTTCCAGGTCAAGGCGCACCAGATCGCCGGCAGCTTCATGAGCGCCTTGGAGACGGTGAAGCAGTTCCCCAGCATGGCCCGCTGAGGGGCTTGCCGCGTCGCGTCTCTACTCGAACTCCGTCCGTAGCGAGTCGGCGACGGCGTCATGGAGGGCGACTGTGCGCAGCTCGCTGATGACAGCGCACGGGGGTTCGGCGTTCTTCATCTCGACGTCCAGCGCCGTGGTTCCGTCGCTGCCGCTCCAACTCCAGGCCGGTCGCCAAGTGGCGAAGCCCTTGTAGCGGGCCTGGATGTCGCGCACCACCGCCACCTGTTCCTCCGGCTGGCAGGAGATCGGCTGGCTTGCCCGGATGGCGAAGACGGTGCCGGCCCCGTTGGCCCAGACCTGCAAATCGGTGCGCCCGGCGTCCAGTTCGGTACCCTTCTCCAGACCCTGGTGAGAGCAGAGGGTCACCAGCGGCCGGCCGTCGGTCTTGCTGGCCACCACGGTGTCGCAGCCGTTGAACGGCAATTTGAGCGCAACCGCCCGTGCCCGCGCCTGATCGAGCGACAGGCCGAGGGCCATGCCCGCCAGTTCCGCCGGTGCCTGCTGGGCGGTGGCCGGCACGGCGGAGAGCAACGCGGCGCCGGCGAGGGCGCCGGTGAGGGCGGATGTCAGGCGGGGCATGGCAGGCTGTCTCCACAGGCGGCGAACCGGCGGCCAGTAGAACACTCCCGCGACCGACGCTCAAGAGGAGTACGCCGCTCCGCCTGTGGTCGGGTGAATAGTCATCAGATCGCGCTCAGCGGTCGGGCGGGCTGAGTGGCGGCGCCATCGGAAGGGCTCACGAACAGCGCCAGGATGGCCGCCGCCCAGATGGCGGCACCAAGGATAACACGTATACGCATGATGTCGTCGTCCTGTCCTTGGTTTCGGTGCCGCCTGATGAAGGGATGGGGCGAGGCACACGATCACCCGAAATGTGCAAATAAGAGTTAATCGCAATTTTGGACCGCTGCAAGGTGCGTCCTCAGCGCCACGGATTGGAAAAAGGGGCCGTAGTGCCAGACTGGAGGGCTGATCTGGCACCATCGCATGCCTGTTGGTCTTGGTCGCTGTCGCCTGACGGTATATTCTCTCATCCGAATTAATCCGGTTGGGGTAGGGGCGGACCGGTGGGGACAGAAGGGAGCGATCGTGATTAAGATCAACATCCTCGGCCGCATTGGCATCACCATGGTGGCAGTGGCCGCGCTTGCGGCAGCGGTGACGTCGGTGCCAGCGTTGATGACGGCCAACGATCTGATCTCCAAGACGCTACAGCGTCAGCTGGATCAGGGCTACGTGAAGATGATGTCGGCCATCGACGCCGAGGCCTACCGTGCCGCCTCCATGGCGGCGGTGGTGGCCGGACTGCCGGAGGCTCAGCGGGCATTCGCCGCCGACGACCGGGCGGCGCTGCTGGCGCAGTTCGCGCCCGGCTACAAGGCGCTGGAAACGGGCTGGGCGGTGAGCCAGTTCCAGTTCCATACCCCGCCGGCCACCAGCTACCTGCGCCTGCACAAGCCGGAGAAGTTCGGCGACGACCTGTCCGCCATCCGCGCCACCGTGGTGCAGACCAACCAGAAGAAGGCCCCTGTCACCGGCCTTGAGAGCGGTGTCGCCGGGCTGGGCGTGCGCGGGGTGGTGCCGGTATCGTCCGACGGCCGTCATGTCGGATCGGTGGAATTCGGCACCGATTTCGGTCCGGTGTTCTTCGAGCGGTTCTCCGAAGCCACCGGTTTGAAGGTGGCGCTGCACGTCAAGAAGACCGATGGTGCCGGCTTCGAGACCTTCGCGTCCACCATTGGCGGCGGCTCCCTGTTCAATCAGAACGAACTGGCGTCGGCGCTCGCCGGCACCAATCAGATGCGCCGCCTCGCCAATGGCGGCGGCGATATCGGTGTCTATGCCCGTGCCGTGCGCGACTTCTCCGGCACCCCTTTCGCGGTGGCCGAAATCGTCATGGACGCCACCCCCTACACGGCGGAACTGAACGCTGCCCGGCAGTCCACCGTGATCGCCGCGGTGGTGGCCCTGATTTTGGCGTCGGTGCTGGGGGTGGTCATCGCTCGCGGCATCGCCGGTCCCATCGGGCGCATGATCCGGGTGATGGATGCCATCGGCCACCGCCGCTTCGACGAGGCCATCCCGGCGCAGGACCGGGGTGACGAGATCGGCGCCATGGCGCGGGCCCTGGTGACGTTGCGCGACCGTGCCCGCGAGGTGGCGGACAGCGAGGCGTCCCAGGCGGCCCGGCTGGCCCAGGTGGAGGCCCGCGAGTCCACCGTCCAGCGGGAGACCGAGGCGCATCTGGTGGGGGTGGTCGATGCCGCCATCCAGTCCAACGAGGCCATCATCGTGCTCGCCCACATGATGGAGGACGTGGCCGCCGCCAACCGCCAGAGTCAGGCCATGGCCTCGGCCATCGAGGAACTGGTGGCGAGCGTGCGGGAAATTTCCCACAACTCGGATACCGCCGCCGACGGCGCCCGCGGTGCCGAGGGGGCGGCCAGCCAGGGGCTTTCGGCCGCCGGCCACGCCGTCACCACCATGGAGACCATCTTCCGCGCCGTCTCGGAGGCGGCCGCCAACGTCAACGGACTGGCCGAGGCCTCGTCGCAGATCGGTGCCATCATCGAGGAAATCGAGAATATCGCCGATCAGACCAATCTCTTGGCCCTCAACGCCACCATCGAGGCCGCGCGCGCCGGAGACGCCGGCAAGGGCTTCGCGGTGGTGGCGAACGAGGTGAAGACCCTCGCCAACCAGACTGGCCGCGCCACCGAGGACATCCGCTCCCGCATCGAGAACCTGCGCACCGAGATGGGCACCATCGTCGGCGCCATGGAAAGTGGCGCGGCGGCGGTGGAGCAGGGGCGCACGGCGGTTCATGATCTGGGCGACCGCCTGCAAGCCATCGCCAACGAGGTCAATGGCGTCAACGCCAAGATCACGGAGATCGCCGCCATCCTCAGTCAGCAGACCATGGCGGCCAACGAGGTGAGCCAGGGCACCGCCTCCATCGCCTCTCTGTCGCGCCGCAACGACGAGGAAATCACCGAGGTGCTGCGGGCGATGGACAAGGCCTCCGCCGTCCTCAACGAGCGGGTGGGCGAGTTCGCCAAGGTCGGGACGGCGCTTGCCATCGTCCAGGTGGCGAAGAACGACCATGTGGTGTTCAAGAAACGGATCGTCGACGCCGTCATCGGGCGTGGACGCTGGGCCGTCGCCGAGGTGCCGGACCATCACAATTGCCGCCTCGGCAAATGGTACGACGGTGTGCAGGACCAGACCATCCGCAACCAGTCGGCCTTCCGGCGCATGGAGCAGCCCCATGCCCGTGTCCACGCCGCTGGCATCGCGGCCCTGAAGGCCGCGAGCGCCAATGACCATCATGGCGCGTTGAAGCACATCGAGGAGATGAACGACGCCAGCCACGAGGTGCTGGACCTTCTGGATGAACTGGCGCGGGCGCTATCGACGGACGCTGTCGCCTGACGACGGAGGTGGCCGGGGTGGCGGTGGGTCAGGGGGCTCGCCGCCGCCCCGTCTCAATTTCCGGGTCGTCTTCTCGGGCGTTGCGCCGCCGGAAGGCCACCAGGGTCAGCGGCTTAACCCGAATGCCGTTCCGAAGACCTTTTCGTCCGTGCCGGTGGCGGCTGGCGGGAAGGGCCCCTACATCTGTGCTGGACGGTGGGTAAATCCGATGCGGCCGCTTTGGTTTTCCTGCTGACGAGGCCGGAGTGTTGATCTATTCATGGGCTCCCGTCGTGGGTGCCGCGCCCGAGCCGCACCCGCCGCCGGGTGTATCTTTTCCGCAGCAACGGCCGCGCCGCCGCGGTCGGAGGACGGCATGACCGAGACGCAGACCCTTTCCCCCGCCAGCCATGATGCCGAGCGCATCGCGCTTGAGTCCGCCGTGGTGCGCTTCGCCGGCGATTCCGGCGATGGCATCCAGCTCACCGGCGGCCAGTTCACGGTGGTGAGCGCCCTGGCCGGCAACGACCTGGCGACTTTCCCCGACTTCCCGGCGGAAATCCGCGCGCCGGTGGGCACGACCTATGGCGTCTCGGCCTTCCAGATCAATTTCGGCGGCCGGCAGATCAACACCTCGGGCGATGCCGCCGACGTGCTGGTGGCCTTCAACCCGGCGGCGCTGAAGACCAACGCCAAGCTGGTCAAGCGCGGCGGCATGATCATCGTCGACACCGGCAACTTCGGCCCGCGCGAGCTGAAGAAGGCCGGCTACGACCACAGCCCGCTCGACGACGGCAGCCTCGCCGACTGGAAGGTGGTGCCGGTCGACATCAGCAAGCTGACGCTGGAGGCGGTGGCGGCAAGCGGCCTCGGCAAGTCCGATGCCCTGCGCTGCAAGAACTTCTGGGCGCTCGGGCTGGTTTACTGGATGTTCGGCCGCGACCGCACGCCCACCACCGACTGGGTGCGGCAGAAGTTCTCCAAGAAGGAACCGGCCGTCGCCGCCGCCAATATCGCGGCCCTGAACGCCGGTCATGCCTTCGGCGAGACCATGGAGCTGTTGCAGGGTTTCCATGGTTATGCCGTTCCGGCCGCCGACCTGCCGGCCGGCCTCTACCGCACCATCACCGGCGGCGATGGCTTCGCCCTCGGGCTGGCGGCGGCGGCGCAACTGACCGGCACCGAGGTGGTGTTCGCCAGCTACCCCATCACCCCGGCCTCGCCCATCCTGCACCATCTGGTGAAGCTTGGCGCCTACGGCGTCACCACCCACCAGGCGGAGGACGAGATCGCGGCGGCCTGCGTCGCCATCGGCGCCTCCTACGCCGGCGCCATCGGCGTCACCAGTTCCTCCGGCCCCGGCATCGCGCTCAAGACCGAGGCCA
>JAEWWF010000105.1 GCA_023396465.1 Pseudomonadota bacterium | reverse complement strand
GGATGATCGACCATTCGTGATCCGTCAATTCGTATCGCCGCCGCGCCATCACTGCCCTCCATTCCTGAGGAAAGCGTTGAATCACGGCCTGGGACGAAAGGGAAGCCCGTTTATGAGTTTACGGCCTAGGCCGAGACTCATAAATCGGGTTGGCGTTTTGCGGCCCTCGTGATTCAAGGTTCCCGAACGAGGGAGCCTTGAATGACACGCCGCCGCTACGAACTCACCGACCGCGAATGGTCGATTCTTTCGCCCTTGTTGCCCAACAGCCCTCGCGGCGTTCCCCGCGTCGATGATCGCCGTGTATTGAATGGCATTCTCTGGCGGTTCCGAGGAGGCTCACCGTGGGCGGAAATCCCGGAGCGCTACGGCCCCTCTACAACCTGCGACAACCGCTTTGTCCGGTGGCGAAAGGCCGGGGTCTGGGACCGTCTTCTTGAGGCGGTCTCAGAGGCTCCGCGCCAAGGTCGCCGAGCGGAAAGCGTGGGCCAACATCCCAGCGAGGGCTGACCGGAAGGGAGCCTTCGCCTTCTCGGCCTGGGTCTATCGGCAGAGGAACCTTGTGGAAAGGTTCTTCAATCGCATCAAACAGTTCCGAGGCCTCGCACCGCGCTAGGACAAGCGCCCAGAGAATTAAATCGCTGCCAGCCTCTCCTTGAAAGCCGACGGAGCCATATTAAGAACGGAGGTCCCTTTAGGATGAGAACGGGTTTTATATGCACGGCGTGGCATATTCTACAATTGCCATTGCACGCACCGCGACGTTTTCATGCGCATACAGCAAAATCGCCGTTCAAAGTGCAGTAGGGATAAGACATGACAACCTCGGACGACCCCATCCTTTACCGCATCATGGATTTCTTCGAGTTTGTTGCCTTGGCAAAAAGCAGTACGCTGCGCGTGTCCTGCGCCACACGCTTTTCGGACGTCAACGAAATGGTAGGGAGCTTCCTTTCCTTCTTGGATGATCCCACCTTTCATCCCTACACTGAGAAGGCGATGGCTGAGGCAATCTCGCAGCATGAGCTATCCAAACAGCAATACTTTATCTCGTCATGGACCATGAAACGGGACAGCATTGCCATGTGGGAGCTCTACTCTCCGGATGCTCGCAGCATCCAGATCGGGGTACGAAAGAGTGTTCTCAAAGATACGTTCTATGCACACTATAAAAACCATTCGTCTTCCTCCGGCCATAACGCAACGGCTGATGATGGCCGTATCCTTTTCTATCCCCCAAAATCCGATCTATGCGAATACGTGGCGTTCGACGAAATTCTGGAAGCATTGAAGAAGCGTTACAAGGACTTTCACGAGGAAAATAACGCGAATGCGGGAGACGCTACCGCCTTCATAGAGGCTTTCACAGAGTTTGCCGAATGCCGCTCTTTCGACTTCACGAAGTCTCTTTTCTTCAAGGACCGTGTGTACAGCCACGAGGAAGAGTACCGGTTCATACTGAAAGGTGTAACGCGCAACAGCCGCCCTTATGATGAGTGCCAAAAGGATGAATTTTTCGCCCTCTTCGACACGCACCTGCGCCCAGTTAGGAAGTCGGATGTCGGAGAAAACATCTTTATCCCATTCGACATCTTGAGCATTGAAGAGGTTTGGATGGACGGCAGGACACCGCCCTGGAAACAAGAGGTATTAAAAACGCTTCTTAAAGAGTTAGGCTTTTTGGCAAAGTTGTCGAATGCCTACGGCTCCTTTTTGGGTCGGCACGTAATCAAACCAATGAACTGAACAAGGCGCGGCTGACGTTTGGTGGTCTTCCATATCGTTGACAGGCCACCCCACCCTTGCGCTTCATCGACTGATCGCCCAATTTGGCATCTAAGTCCGCCGGGTGTTATAGTGCGCACGCGGCCCGCAAGTGGCGCGATAGCAGACATCGCCCTTGCGCAATGCACCGATCGCGGTACATTTGGCCTTGCTTTCGACAGGAGTGAGCCGCCCGCGTGGCGCAGCCCTAACCGGCACTGTCATGATGACCGATGCACCATGCCCATTCCAAGGCCGTGGGAAGCGTTAGCGGGCGACGTTTCGATCATGGCCGACGGAGATGGTCATGAAAAAGCATTTCGCCACCCTCAATGGAATTAAGCGCGCCGCGATAAAGCTGAAGCGCCGTACCGGCGTGAAGCATAACGAGGCGCTAAACCAGATCGCGCGTGAAGCCGGCTTTACGGACTATCACGCTGCGACAGTCGCCTATGCCGCGGCGACCAGGGCGCCCGGCCACGCCATCACGATCTACGAATTCTGGTCGGACCGATCAGCTGGCACGCGCGGCAACGAGTCGCGGACCTTCATGCTGCCCAAGCCGCTTGGTGACCTTGTGAAGCCGCGTCAGTTGTCGGGCTATCTTGGTGGGACCAAAATCTCGGAGCATGGCCTGATCGGCTATGGCTATTCGCACAGTCAGGCTCAGGCTCGTGCCGAGATTTGTCGGATCGCGCGGGCGCTCCAGTTCATGGCGGCGACCGGTCTCAAGCCTTCGCGCGGTTGACGCTGCTATCCCAAGGGTGACCAGAACTACCGGCCGCCCGGCGCCGACCATGATCATGGGTGGTACGACCCCACAACGCGCAGCTTCCTCCTGACCGAAGAGCCCTATCCAGGTCGGCACCAACGGAGTGCCGAGGAACGCACGATCTGGGCCGCCAGGCACGGCTGGAAGACCGTACAGTCGCCCTGGGCCAGCATATATGGCCACGGAACGGAGCTGTACCTGACCGCCAAAGCAGGCGGCATCAATCTGGCAGGGCTGGCACGCCGCCTCGCCGGGCTTCCCGCGCCTTTCAGCGAGCACGACTGGCCTGGGGAAGACGAGAGGGAAACGAAAGCGCCTTTGCCGCCGGTCGAGGTTATCGAGATGCCACCCGAACTTGTTGCGGCGATGAAGCATCAGCGCGACCTGGACATAGCGGCAGCCGGGCCGCAGGCACCGGAGCTCAGCGGCCTGTATCGCGGTGTGGATGTGTCGAGCCGGTGGGACATCGGCCATGAGCTGAGGAGGATGCGAGAGATCGTCGATGCCATGCCGGACTATGTGAGGGAACGGGTGACCTCGATCTGGTGCGACTCGAACGCGCAAGCAGATTATTGGGTAAGTATTGAGCCGGGGCGCTGGTTCGACGGCATCGAATATGAAGTCCGCGACACCGTTCGTACCGCAACGACCGGATTCAACGGCCTCTTGGTCGAAGGCGATCAGCACGAGAAGCAGTTTGACCCTGAGTGGGAGGGTGACGACTATGACTATGCTGAAGAGTCGTCAGGGGAGCCGGTCGACGTGGATGCCGAGGATCTATAGGCCGACGGAAGCGAGGTGAGCCCCCCTTTTGAGCGTCGGAGAAGTACCGCTTCTCCGACGCTCCAGGGGTTTTCGACCGTCCAGATGGAAAGTGCCGGGATCGAACACAGGCGTGTCATGCCTCGCAACTTGCGCCGTGTGAGCGCCGGATGAATACTCCCCACTTGTGGCGTTTGAAAAATCCCCATG
>JAEWWF010000104.1 GCA_023396465.1 Pseudomonadota bacterium | reverse complement strand
AGGTGGACAGCGGCTTGCCGCGCGCCTCCGCCGCCTTCATGTGCAGGGTCTGTTCGGCGGCCGGGTTGAAGTCGTGGATGAGGCCATCGCCATCGGCGGTGATGATCACCTCCACCGCGTGATCCATGACGCCGGACAGATGCGCCTCCCGCGCCCGCAGCTCGGCGGTGCGGCTCTCCACCAGCCGTTCCAGGCGGGCGGCCATCTCGCCGCGCTCGCGCCACAGCACCTCCACCTCCAGGGCATTGCGGATGCGATAGAGGGTTTCGGCGCGGTCGAAGGGCTTGGTGATGAAGTCGCGGACACCGGCTTCCAGCGCCCGCAGACGGGTGTCCTGGTCGGTTTGGGCGGTCATGATGATGACCGGCAGAAAGGTGTCCGGCCCGAGCAGATCACGCAGACGGCGCACCACCTCGTGACCGTCCATGACCGGCATGCGGATGTCGCACAGCACCAGATCGAAGGGACGCGCGGCGAACAGCGCCACCGCCGCCGCCGGATCGGTCATGCCGGTGACGTCCAGGTAGCCGTCATCCTCCAGCATGTCCAGCAGCAGGGCGACGTTGACGGGGTTGTCGTCGATGACCAGCAGCCGCGCCCGTCTGATCTCCTCCGCCAGATCCTTCATCCCCTGCGGTCCTCCACGGCCTTGGTGATGGCCTGCATGAGTTCGGGTATGACCACCGGCTTGGTCAGATAGGCGTCGAAGCCGGCGGCAAGCCCCTTCTGAATGGCGCTGGCCGTCGCATTGGCGCTGAGCGCGATCACCGGAATGGCGCGCGTCTCCGCAGTATCGCGCAAAACCCCCACGGCGCGGTAGCCATCCATGCCGGGGAGGTTGATATCCATGATGACGAGGTCGGGGCGGTCCCGAATGACCATCTCGATACCCAATTCGGCGGTATGGGCGGTCGACAGGGTGACATCCCCCACTTCCTCCATCACCTCTTCCATCAGGCGCATGTTGGCGGGGTTGTCCTCGATATAGAGCACCCGCAGCGAACGGTCGGACGCCGTCCCCAGTTCGACCGGCGCCACCACGCCATCTTCGGCCGTCACCAGGGCCTTGGACTCCGCCAGCGGAATGTCCACCCAGAAGGTGCTGCCGACCTCCGACGTGCTGACGAAGCCGATGCTTCCCCCCATGCGCTGGACCAGTTCGCGGGTCAGGGTCAGGCCGATCCCGGTCCCCTCCACCTCGGTGGCCTCGGCACCCAGGCGGTTGAAGGGCTGGAACAGCTCTCCCTGACGGTCGGCGGGAATGCCGCGGCCGGTGTCGGTGACGGAAAAACGCATGGTCGCCGGAGCACCGGCACCGATGGCGAGCGTGATGCGGCCGCCGTCGCGGTTGTACTTGACCGCGTTGGACAACAGGTTGAGCAGCACCTGCTTCAGGCGGGTGTAATCGGCCCGCACCGCCGGTAGCGCCGACGGCCCGTCGCGTACCACGGTGATGGCCCGACGGGCTGCCAGCGTCTCCGTCAGCGACAGGCATTCCTCCACCACGTCGGCGGGCGAGATGTCCTCGATCGACAGGGTCATCTTGCCGGCCTCGATACGGGCCAGATCGAGCACCTCGTTGATGAGATCGAGCAGGTGCTGGCCGCCCTTGAGGATGTGCTGGACGTGACTTTTCTGCTTGTCGGTCAGGGGATCGCGCCGGCTCGCCTCCAGCAGTTGGGCGAAGCCGAGAATGGCGTTGAGCGGCGTGCGCAACTCATGGCTCATGGAGGACAGGAATTCGGACTTGGCCTTGTTGGCGGTATCGGCTTCCTGCTGTGCCCGCCGCAGTTCGGTGACGTCGGCGCGGATGCCAACGCGGCCGCCGCCGCCGGGAATGGTGCGCTCGGCCACACGCACCCAGCGCTCGTCGCCCAGGGCGTCGGTCAGCCGTTCCTCGTAGAGTTCCTCATCCAGGCGGTGGCGAGCCATGCGTTCGGCGATGAACTCCTCCTCGCGACCGATGGCATTGGCGTATTGGCCGTGGCGCACCCCCGCCCGTACCGTTTCCTCGAATGGAATGCCGACGTAGAGATGCGGCGCCAGGCGCGGATAGAGGCTCTTCAGCTTCTCGTTCCACAGCACCACCCGATCCTCGTTGTCCACCAGCAGGAAGCCGTCGGAGATGTTCTCGATGGCGACGCGCAGGCGGCGCTGGCTTTCCTTCAGCGCCATCTCGGCGGCCTTGGTGCGGGTGATGTCGCGCACCACCCCGAGCATGCGCACCGGCGTGCCGTCGGCCGCCCGCACCACGTCGCCACGGGCGTGCAGCCAGTGGATGCGGCCGTTGGGCCATTCCACCCGATGCTCGATATCATATGCCCGCAGCCCCTTGAGGCAGGCCTCGGCGGCCTTTTTGACCGCCTCCCGGTCGGCGGGGTGGATACGCTCCATCAGGTGCCCGATGGTGGGGCCGAGACCAGCCGGAGCGGCACCGAACAGGGTGACCATGCGGTCGGAGCAGAAGACGGCACCGCTGTCGAGCATCCATTCCCAGGTTCCGATCTCCGCGAAACCGGTGGCCCGTTGCAGGCGCTCCTCGCTGACCTTGAGGTCCGCCTCGGCCCGCTTGCGGTCGGTGATATCCTGCATGACACCGAAGATGGCGGTGGCGGTGCCATCCCCGTCCACCTCGCACCGGGCAAGGATGGCGACATCGCGCACGGTCCCGCCAGGCAGCACCACCTGGGTGTCGAGCGAGAACCCCGTGCCGACATCCAGCGCCTGCCCCACCGCCGCCATCAGCCGCGGCCGTTCGGCCTCCGTGTGGCAGGCGACCACATCCTCGACCGTCGGACGGAACGTCTCCCGCGAGCGGCCGAAAATACCGTACATGCCGTCGGACCAGGTCACCTCGCGGCTGAGCCGCTCCACCCGCCAGTGGCCGATACCGGCCAGTTGCTCCGCCATGCCGAGCAGGCGATTGCGTTCGCGCAGGGTCTCCTGGGCGGCGTTCCAGTCGGAAAGATCCCTCAGGATGCCGGTAAAGACCACCTCTCCGTCACCCAGATCCACCCGGCTGACCGACAGTTCGCACGGAAAGATGGTGCCGTCCTTGCGACGGGCCGGCACCTCGCGACCGATGCCGATGATATGCGGCACCCCCGTGTCCTGGTAGCGCTGGATATATCCGTCGTGCGCCGAAGCATGGGGGTCGGGCATCAGCATGCTGACGTTGCGGCCGATCATCTCCGCTTCCGTCCAGCCGAACAGCGTTTCGGTGGCGGCATTGACGGTCTGGATGATGCCGCGAACATCAATGGTGAGAATGGGATCGACGGCGGTCTGTAGAATGGCGCGCAGGCGGTGTTCGCTGACCGCCAGTTCCTGCCGCGCCTTCTGCGTCGCGACCTCGCGCTCCGTCGCCTCCCGCAGCGCCGAGCGCAGATCGAGCGCGTCCACCGCCATGGCGGCCAGATCGGACAGCACCTGACGCTGATCGTCCGTCAGATGACGCGGTCGACGGTCGATGACACATAGCGCCCCGAGCGACACGCCGTCGCCGGTCACCAGGGGCGCCCCGGCATAAAAGCGGATGCCGGGGCCGCCGGTGACCAACGGATTGTCGGCGAAGCGGGGGTCACGGGTGGCGTCCGGCACCTCCATGAGCCCGATACCCTGGATGGCGTGGGCGCAGAAGGCCACCTCTCGCGGGGTTTCACGAAAGTCGAGACCGATGACCGACTTGAACCACTGCCTGTCGGCGTCGATCAGCGACACCGCCGAGATGGGCATGTCGAGGAGGGATGCCGCCAGACGGGTGATGCGCTCGAACTCCGCCTCCGGCGCCGTATCGAGGATCTGGTAGGCCCGCAGCCGCGCCAGACGCGCGGCTTCAGCATCTGCCGGCGGGAATACTGTCACCATGGTCTTCATCCTGCTTGCCGGGTCGCGCACCCGCATCACGCAGGCATCGGACCGTCCCCTCGCACCACCTCATCGGCCCCACCGGTACCGACGGCACATTCTCTACGAACATATTGGACTCTTGTGAATTAGACCAAGAGATAGGCTCGACATCGCCGCCCACCCATGAGTCGCCGCCTATCCCGCGATCGGGCCAGGGCACCGTCCATCCGCCTATACAGACATCCCGACAGGGCTTATACTCCTTTTGCGGGTAAGTCCGGCGTCGGCATGGGGGCCGGCACGGACGACTCCGCCGGTCGTGGGGGCATGGCCGCTCGGTCCGGCAGGCCATGGATGCCTGCGGCGGAGGGGGACAGAGGGCATGTGGGATGCCGGAGGAACGCGCGGACCATCCGCGTTCGTACTGCCGTCGGGATGGATGAGCCGCATCGCAGCGGCGGAAACGGTGGATGCCCTCCAGGCCGCCGCCGATGCCCTTGCCGCCCGCATCGGTTTCGGCCACGTCACCTATACGCTGCAACTGCCCCACAACCCGACCCGCGTCCCGCTGCTGTTCACCGGCTATCCGCAAGGCTGGGTGCGGCACTACAGCGAGCACGACTTTTTCGGCGTCGATCCGGTTATTCGCCTTGCCCGCATCGGGCGGCCCTTCGGCTGGCGGGACATCCCCGACACCCTGCGCGGCGCCACCGGCCGCCATGTGCTGAACGAGGCGCGCGAGTTCGGCATCATCGACGGCTATTGCGTGCCCATCCTTGGCAACACCTCCGTCGGGGCCTTCAACGCCACCGCCCTGGGATCGGCGCGCGAGCGGGACGAGGCCCTCCGGTACGGCACGGACTCCCTGGTCGCCCTCGGCACCCTCGTGCATGAACGCGCCCGTCTTCTGACCATGCGCGAGGCCAGCGCCCTTGTCGCCCGCCTGAGCCCGACGGAAAGCGAGATGGTACAGCGGCTGGTGACTGGCCTCGACGAGGAGCAGGTGGTGGAAGCCATGCGCCTCGGCGACGGCGAATTCCGCCGCCTGCTGGCGTCGGTGATGAGCAAGCTGGACACCGCGACACCCGACCAGTTGCGCGCCCGAACCGCCCTGCTGGGCCTCGCCGAGGCGACCTGAAGAGGCAGCGGACACGGCAACGGCACCTCTTTCGGTCACACTTTTGCTACCGCGGGTCTCGCAGCCCATGACCTTCGGCAACCGTCATTCACAAAATGACGCTGCCGAGGACTTGCCCCATGTCGAACTCCGCTACACCGCTGCTCACCCGGCTTACCCGCGTGGTCGAGCTGGAAACGGAGGATCTGTGGGCGCTGAAGCGCATGCTCGCCGACTGCATCAGCGTGCCGGCCGGCACACCCTTGGTGCGGGAAGGCGAGCCATGCAGCCATACCTATCTGCTCGCCTCCGGGTGGGCCATGCGGGAGCGTCATCTCCGCGACGGCAGCCGGCAGGTGATCAACTTCCTGGTTCCCGGCGATCTGAGTGAACCCGGGGCACTGGTCACCGAGGCCGCCGACCATTCCGTCACCACCCTGACGGAAGCGCGCGTCTGCCGCGTCAGCCATCGCGCGTGGTTCGACACCATGACCGCCTCACCGACACTGACCATGGCCATGTGGTGGCTGGTCACCCACGAGGAAGCGGTCCTGAAGGAGCATCTGGTCTCGGTTGGCCGCCGCTCGTCGCGCCAGCGGCTTCTCTACCTGCTGTGGGAGCTGTGGCGGCGCCTCGCTCTGGCCGGCCAACTGGCGGTGGACGGCTCCTACGCTTTCCCGGCGCGGCGCGAGGATCTGGCCGATGCCGCTGGCCTGACCCCTCGTCACCTCGGCCGTGTGCTGGCGTCCCTGCGCGGTGAGGGGTTGATCAGCCTGTCGGGCGGGCGTGTCGCCATCACCGATCCTGCCCGCTTGCTGAAGGCTGGGGACTGCCGGGACGTCTATTTGCAGATCGAACCCCTGGCCAAGGGGTTCAAGGACTATCTGGGCCGACAGCGACACCGGCCTCCTTCCGAACCGCAACCGGTGGCGGCGGTGAGTAGCCACACTGGCAGCATGTGACCTGATGCCAGGTGCCGGGGAACAGGTTCGCAAACAGCTCCGCCGATACCGTCTCATCGGTGACCGGCAGGCACTCGCGACACAGAACAGTGCCATCGGTCGATCGGCGAAACAGCGACCTCATCCTCTACCTCCCGGTGGGTTAGCCGCGTGGAATGACAGACGCTAGCACGACCGTGGATTGATAAGCGCCGACATTTGTCTGCCCTTGTTCCCTACCGGCACAAGAAAACGAAGCCGCGCGACATATGTCCGCGCGGGCCTTGGGGCTGAGCCAGATACTCCCCGTCATTCTAGAGGTTTAGAGCCCAGCCGGGCGCCACCATGGACCCTTGATGAACGATCGTTCCCCGCCAGACTCCTCCCGCGTACCGCCGGACCCACCCTGCCCGCCCGGTACGGCCGACACTTTTTTCCGCAAGCTGACGACCGTCGTCCGCCTCGACCCGCGGGATCGCGCCGTGCTGGAAGCGGCGCTGACCGCCCCGATCCGGGTGCGGGCGGGGGTGATCCTGATGCGCGAGGGCGAGCCAGCCCCCGGAGGCTTCGTGCTGTCCGCCGGCTGGGCCATCCGCGAGCGGCTGCTGACCGACGGCCGCCGTCAGGTGATCGGCTTCATGCTGCCGGGCGATGTCTCCTGTCCCGGCGTGTTCGTCGGCGAGGTCGCCGACCACACCATCACCGCTCTCACCGACTCAACCGTTCAGCGCTTCGCCCATGCCCCCATGGCGGCGGCGGCCCGCGCCAGCGGTCGGGTGGCGGCCGCCCTGTGGTGGCTGGCGGCGCATGAGGCGGCCTTGCGGCAGGAGCACATCGTCGCCCTCGGCCGCCGCTCGGCCAGGGAACGCATCCTCTATCTGGTATGGGAGACGTGGCGGCGGCTGCGGCTGGTGGGGCTGGCGGCCAGCGGCACCTTCGAGTTCCCGGTCAGCTACGAGGTGCTCGCCGATGCCACCGGCATGACACCCCGCCACCTCGGCCGGGTGCTGGCGGGACTGCATGAGGAAGGGGTGTTCCGCTTCAAGAACGGCGCCCTGACACTCATCGACCCCGACCGCCTGATCGACGCCTGCGACTGCCGGGATGAAATGCTGCATCTGGTGCCGGTTGCCGACAGCATCCAGCGCGCCCTGGATGCCGAGCCGGCGGGCGAGGCGGACGGCGGCGGCCTCGCCGGCTCCCCCCGACGCTAGGTCGGCGGCAGGCGGCAGGACGGACCGTGACGGCCCGCCCTGCCCTTGCCCGTCACCGGTTCAACCCGCTTGCCCCACCCCGGCCGGCGCATCCTCGTTCAACGTCAGCAGGGAGGCATTGCCGCCCGCCGCCGTCATGTCGATGGTGAGGGTGCGCTCCACCGCGAAACGATGGGCGTACTGCGGCCCGAAGGGTTCGGCCACCAGCGGCACGATGGGACCGGAACGACCGGCCAACGCCACCGCCAGCCGCCGCTGGGTCTCCACGGGGCCGCTCCAGGCCACCGCCTCCACCCGTGCGTCGGCGGCCAGGGCCAAGGGGTCGGCGCCTTCCACCAGGGTGAGCGCGCCCTCCGGCACCCCGGCATGATGGAGCACGCCGACCAGCCGCTCCACCGCAGCGGCAGCCGCCGCGTCGGGCGCCGCCACCACCGGGCAGCCGGCCGCCAGCGCCGCCGCCACCTGGGTGACGACGGCGGCGAAGGACGCGCCCTCGCCGGTGGCGCAGGCGGTGACTCCGCGGCCGTGCAGTTGCAGTTCGTTGTGTTCGCCTGTGGGACCGGGCAGCCGCACCGCCTTGCCGAACTCTCCGCGCGCCTGTCCCGCCAGGATGTAAAGCACTTCCAGCGCCGCCACCACTTCCCCGGCGGCATCGCCCAGATTGCGGCCAGTATCACGGGCGATCACCGCCGCCAGCACCGGCGCCGCCCGCGACAGCGCCTCGGCCGCGTCCTCCAGCATGGCGCCACGGCGCACGCCGCCCAGACGATCCCACGCCGGCGCGGCGGTGCGGGCGGCGTCGAGCGCCTGATGCAGGCCGGTGTGCGAGCCTTCGGCGCGCGGCAGGTCGCCGGGCAGCAGCTTGCCGGCGTTCATCTCCACCCCGCGCACCTCGTCGGCGCGGCTCTCGTCCTCCACCGCCTGCGCCACCGGCCGGGCGAAGCGGGCGATGTAGTGCGGGCCACCGGCCTTCGGTCCGGTGCCCGACAGGCCCTCGCCGCCGAACGGCTGCACGCCGACCACGGCGCCGATCATGTTGCGGTTGACGTAGGTATTGCCGATCCGCGACTGGGCGTGGATGTTGCGGGCCTTGCGGTCGATGCGGGTATGGATGCCCATGGTCAGGCCGAAGCGGGTGTCGCGGATGGCCTTCACCACCGCGTCCAGCTCCGACGCCTTGTAGCGCACGACGTGCAGCACCGGGCCGAACACCTCCCGCTCCAGCACGC
>JAEWWF010000103.1 GCA_023396465.1 Pseudomonadota bacterium | reverse complement strand
GCCTGACCGCCGCCCGCGACGCCGCCCCCGGCTGGCGCACGGTCAAGGTCGGCGAGGCCACGCTGGAGCAGGGCTTCGCTGTCTATCGCAGCGTCGACAGCGTCCGTGTCGAGCCGGAAACGGCGGTTGCCCGTGTCGGCGGCGGCGGCGGCGCCATGGGCGCCATCACCGCCCAGCTGGAGGCGGTCGGCTATCTCAACGGCCCCGATGGCCAGCCCGGCACCGACGACGACGTGCGCCTGGGTGCCTTGCCGGCCGCCTGGAGCGTCGCCAACCGCGACGAGGCCGCAGAGGGCATGGAAGATGCCCGCTTCGCCGGCACCATGAACAGCGGCAGCGGCCGGTTCCAGCCGGCCATGGCCGGTCCCAACCCGGAACGCCGGTTCGGCACCAACAACGTCGGCGACCTGACCGTCACCGGCACGGTGAAGGACGGTACCCGGTCTGTCAGCGGCGAAGGCCGGCTGGTGGTGACGGTGCAGCGCTGGAACGATCCGCCCATCCACTGAGCGATCCCCACGGAGGCTATCCCATGTCCACATTGCAACTGGCCGGGAACGACGTGCGGACGCTGACCTTCGGCGACCAGCGCATGCTGTTCCATGTGCCCTCCACCAGCGTCTTCGCGCTCGACCCGCTCGGCGCCGAACTGGTGGACCTGTTCCGCGAGCGGGGGGCGACCGGCGTCGGCGAGGATGACATCCGCGTCCGCTTCGACGGCCGCTATCCCGCCGCCGAGGTGGTGGAAACCCTGCGCGAGTTCATGACCCTGCGCATCGTCGGCCCCGGCGCCGCCACTCCGGCGGTGGCGGAGCCCATCGTGGTGCAGGAACTGCCGGTTTCCACCGTCGTGCTCAACGTCAACACCGGCTGCAACCTCAGCTGCACGTACTGCTACAAGGAAGACCTGACCACCCCGGCCGCCGGCCAGCGCATGGAATTCGACACCGCCGCCCGCGCCGTCGACCTGCTGCTGGAGGAAGCGGTGGGGCGCGACCGGGTGAGCGTGGTGTTCTTCGGCGGCGAGCCGCTGAGCAACATGCCGCTCATCCGCTCCGTGGTCGATTATGCCGAGCGGCGCGGGCGGGAGGCGGGCAAGGTCATCGACTTCTCGCTGACCACCAACGCCACCTTGCTGACCGAAGAGCTGGTGGACTACTTCGACGCCCACCGCTTCGGCATCACCATCAGCATGGACGGCCCGCCCGACCTGCACGACCGCAACCGCCGCACCGTCGGCGGCAAGGGCACCTACGACGTGGTGGCGGCCAAGGCGAAGATGCTGCTCGGCCGCTACACGTCGCGCCCCATCGGCGCCCGCGTCACCCTGACCACCGGCGTCACCGACGTGGTGCGCATCCACCGGCACCTGAAGGAGGAACTGGGCTTCTTCGAGGTCGGGTTCTCGCCCGTCACCTCCGGCGACAATAGCTTCTTCAACCTGTTGCCCGACGAACTGGCAGCAGTGTTCGAGGGGCTGAAGGAGCTGGGGCGGCAGTATGTGGCGGCGGCGGTGGCCGGCGGCAACACCGGCTTCGGCAACATGCACCAGCTGATGACCGACCTGTCGGAAGGCACCTCCAAGTCGCTGCCCTGCGGCGCCGGCGCCGGCATGCTGGCGGTGGACCGCAAGGGCGACGTCAACCTGTGCCACCGCTTCACCGGATCGAAGATGCCGACGTTCGGCAACGTCGAAGCCGGCTGGGACAAGGCGGCGGTGCGGCAGTTCCTGGAGGGGGCGGCCAACCGCAGCGATCCGGCCTGTTCCTCCTGCTGGATCCGCAAGCTGTGCGCCGGCGGCTGCTACCACGAGGCCTATAGCCGCTATGCCGATCCGCTGCACCCCAATCACCACTACTGCGACCTGATGCGCGACTGGGTGGCGTTCGGGCTTGAGTCCTACGCCGCCATCATGGCCGCCAACCCCGGCTTCTTCGATCGCCACGTCGCCCCGAGGAGGGCTCACTGATGAAGCACATCACCCCGCTGAACCGGAAGGCCAAGGCCGTCGAGCAGGCCGCCGAGGGCGGCGCCGTCGACGAGGTCTATGCCATGTCCGCCATCGTCACCGGCTGCACCGCCACCGTCGACCCGGGTTGGGAAATCGACCCCTTCGGCAGCGTCGCCGCCCTGTGCGCGCCCATGGAGGCCGACCTCTACGGCTGTTCCGACCCCTGCTGGTGGCCGGCCCAGGTGCCCGACACCATGAACACCTACCCGGACTGGAACGCCACAGCGCCCTCGGCCCAGAACGACTGGCGCGAGCTGGGCGCCGTCTTCCCCAAGAAGTGAGCCGGCGTCAGGCAAGGAGATCGAAGAGATGAAGGCAATTCGTTCCGCCCTTCTGGCCGCCGTGGCCGGACTGGCGCTGGCGGCCGGCGGTGGTGCCGTCGCCGAGGCCGCCGCCAAGGAATACCTGCTGACGGCGGCGAAGCCCAACAAGGTGGTGCTCATCGACCCCGCCGCCCGTGCGGTGGAGAAGGTGGTCGACATCCCCGGCCCCGGCGTCGCGCCGTGGACCGTCATTCCGTCGCCCGACGGCCGCATCGCCTATGTCGTCACCGCCCACAATGAGGCGGTGGTGGGCGTCGACCTCGACACCGGCGCCGAAGTCTTTCGCACCGACATGAACGAGGCGGAGAACGTCCGCTCCAAGATCATGCCGGCGGTGGAACTGTCGCGCGACGGCAAGGAGCTGTTCGTCTTCGTGTCGCCCATGCGCGAACTGCCGGGCGAGTATCAGGTGCTCGACACCAAGGTGAAGGTCTTCGCGGTCGCCGATGGGGTCGGTGCCAAGCCGGTGCGCGAATTCGCGGCGCCCCGGCGCATCGCCGTCTTCACCATGTCCGCCGACGACCAGACCCTGTGGGGCCTAGGCTGGGATCTCTACGGCTTCGACCCGAAGACCGGCGAGATCAAGCAGACCCACAAGATCATCAACGGTCCGGCGCCCGACCGCGCCCCGGCCGATATTCTGGACTTCTGGCCGCAGTACGAGCAGGCGGATGTGTTCTCGACGCCCTACTACACGGTGGACACCACCAAGTCGCTGGAAGACCCCACCGCTTACAAGACCGGCATGCTGACGCTCGATCTGAAGAGCGGCGAGTTCGTCATGGAGGAGTTCGAGGACACTTCGGCGGTGATCTTCTCGTCGGTGGTCAGTCCGGCGCGGCGGAACGAGGTGTTCAGCACCTACACCCAGCTGTCCAAGATCGACACGGCGGCCGATACCCTGGTCAAGCGCATCGACCTGCCGCACACCTATTACTCCATCAACATCAGCGGCGACGGCGAGGAGGTCTATGTCGCCGGCACCATGTGCGACATCGGCATCTATTCCACCGCCGACCTGTCGCACAAGGGCACCGTTGAAATTCCCGGCTGCCCGGACATGGGCCTCGCATCGCTCCGCGTCATCGAGCGCTGAGCATGACGGAGGCGCCGAGCCCGCAAGGCCCCCGCGCGGCTCCGGCGCGGTCGACGCGGGATCAGGTCCGGTGGGCCTGGTCCTTCGTCGCCCCGCACCGGGCGACGCTGGTCGCCATCGCGCTGACCTCGCTGCTCGGGGTCGGCGTCGGGCTGGCGCAGCCGTGGATCACCAAGTTGCTCATCGACGATGCCCTGATCGGCGGCGACCTGCGCCTACTGGTGGGCCTCAGCCTCGGCATGGTGGGGATCGGCATTGCCTCCACCGCCCTGTCGGCGTGGAACCGCTGGATATACATCCGCGCCTCGGGGCGTATCCTGTTTGCCATGCGCGGGCGGGTGCATGCCCACCTGCTGACCCTGTCGCCGCGCTTCTATGCCCGCTGGAAGACCGGCGACCTGATGAGCCGCCTGGACGGCGACATCGGCGAGATCCTGCGCTTCGCCGTCGATGCGCCGCTGGCCGCCCTCAATGCCGTGCTGGTGCTGGCGGGCGCCTTGACGCTCATGCTGCTGCTCGACCCGTGGCTGACGGCGCTGGCGCTGGCGCTGCTGCCGGCGCAGCTGCTGTTCCTGCGCTGGGTGCGGCCCATCGTCGATCGCCGCACCCGGGCCCTGCGCGAGCGGGCCGACGAGGTCTCCAGTTTCCTGGTCCGTGGGTTGCAGGCGGTGAAGGTGGTGCAGGCTTTCCGCGCCGAGGCGGCGGAGCGCCGCCAACTCGACCGCCTGGGCGGCCGCTACCTCGACGACCTGCTGCGACTGCAAATGGTCAACTTCGCCGCCGGGGCGGTGCCGGGGCTATTCGGCTCGGTCGGCAACGCCCTGGTGTTCGTCGTCGGCGGCCTGATGGTACTGAACGGCAGCTTCACCCTGGGCGGGCTGATCGCCTTCACCGCCTACCTCGGCCGTGCCACCGGGCCGCTGCAATCGCTGCTCGGCCTGTGGGTGGCGGTGCGGCGGGCGCGGGTGAGCCTCGACCGGGTGATGGAAATCCTCGACGCCGCCCCCGACGTGCGCGACCCGCCGCAGCCGCGCCGGCTGGCCGACCACGCCGCCGCCTCGGTGGTGCTGGATCGCGTGAGCTTCCGCCACGAGGCCGACGGGCCTCGCTCCCGCCACGAGGCCGACGGGTCTCGCTCCCACCACGAGGCCGACGGGCCGCTGGTGCTCGACGGCGCCAGCCTGGAGGTGAGGGCGGGCAGCAAGGTGGTCATCGTCGGTGCCTCCGGTGCCGGCAAGAGCACGGTGGTGGACCTGCTGCACCGCCACTTCGACCCCGAGGCCGGCACCGTGCGCATCGGGTGGGAGGACGTGCGCGACCTCGCCCTGGCCGACCTGCGCCGGCAGGTGGCGGTGATGGGGCAGGAGGTGGTGCTGTTCCCCGGCACCATCGCCGACGTGCTGCGCCTGGGCGCGCCGGAGGCCGACGACGCGGCGGTGGACCGCGCCGCCCGCGCCGCCCAGCTTGGCCCGCTGCTGGACCGCCTGCCGCTCGGCCTCGCCACGCCGGTGGGGGAGGCGGGCGCCCTGTTCTCCGGCGGCGAGCGGCAGCGCATGGCGCTGGCCCGCTGCCTGCTGCTCGACCCGGCGGTGCTGGTGCTGGACGAGCCGACTTCGGCGCTTGATGCCGCCACCGCCGCCGCCCTGGCGGCGGAGATCGACCGCCTGTTCGCCCACCGCACCCGCATCGTCGTCAGCCACCGGCCCGACATGCTGGCCGGCGCCGATGCGGTGTGGGAGCTGCGCGACGGCCGCTTCCACCGCCTGCCGGCCGCAACCTCGGAGCCCGTGCCACCGCCGATGCGGGAGATTGCCTGATGTGCGCCGAGAGCCTCATCCCCACCGTCGCCGTGATCGACAGCGGCATCGCCGCCCCCCATGCGGACGCGGTGCGCCTCGCCCGCGCCTTCCGCCTTGGCGTCGACGGTCAGGTGCGGCCGGTGCCGCCGGAGCCCGACAGCCTCGGCCACGGCACGGCGGTGGCGCGGCTGGTGCGCGAGGCCTGTCCGGCGGTGCGGCTGCTCGACGCCCAGGTGTTCGGCCGCCACAGCGCCACCTCGGCGGCGCTGGTGGCGGCGGGGCTGACCTGGGCGGTGGAGCAGGGGGCGGACATCTGCGTCCTCAGCCTCGGCCTGCGCAGCGACCGCGCGGTGTTGGCGGAAGCCTGCGCCGCCGCCGTCGCCGCCGGGGTGATCGTGGTCGCCTCCGCCCCCGCCCGCGGTGGGCCGGTCTATCCCGCCGCCTATCCCGGCGTGGTGCGGGTGTCGGGCGATGCCCGCTGCGGCGACGGCGACCTGTCGTGGTTCGGCGCCGGCTGCCCGGAATACGGCGCCTGCCCTGGCGTCACG
>JAEWWF010000420.1 GCA_023396465.1 Pseudomonadota bacterium | reverse complement strand
CCGGAACCGCCCGCACCGGTCGTGGGACCGGGCGGGCGGCGCAGAATGGATACGAAGACCGAAATTGCGGGGCGTTCTGCGGCGCTGCGACCAAGCCGCAAGGAAGTCGCCTTCATCGCAGCTTGGCGTGACGCTTTGCTCAGGCCGGATCGAGGGTCGGCGGCACCTGATGGTGCGGCGGCACCGTCGGCAACGGCGTGTGAACTTGCGAGTCGACGACGGTCAGCGCCGTCATGTTGACCAGCCCGCGCACCGTCACCGACGGCGTGACGATATGCGCCGGCTGCGCCACGCCAAGCAGGATCGGCCCGATGTTGAGGCCGTCGCCCAGCACCTTCAGCATGTTGAAGGCGATGTTGGCGGCATCCTGGTTGGGCATGATCAGCAGGTTCGCCTCGCCCTTCAGGCGGCTGCCGGGGAAGATGCGGTCACGGATGATCTGCGACAGGGCGGCGTCGGAGTGCATCTCGCCCTCCACCTCCAGGTCCGGCGATCGGTGCCAGATGGCCTCCACCGCCTTGCGCATCTTGGCCGCCGAGGTGTCGTCATGGCTGCCGAAGTTGGAATGCGACAGCAGCGCCGCGCGCGGTTCGATGCCGAAGCGGCGCACTTCCTCCGCCGCCAGGAGAGCGATCTCGGTGATCTGGTCGGCGTCGGGGTCGGGGTTGACGTAAGTGTCGGTGATGAAGAACGTGCCCTTCTGCATGATGAGCAGGTTCATGGCGGCGATGGTGTTCACCCCCGGCTGCACGCCGAGCACGTCGAGAATGTGCTGAAGATGTTGGGCATAGCGGCCGGTGGAGCCGCAGATCAGCCCGTCGGCCTCTCCCCGCAGGACCATCAGCGCCGCGAAGACGGTGTTGCGGCTGCGCACGATGGTGCGGGCATAGTCGGGCGACACGCCGCGTCGGCGCATCAGGCGGTGATAGGCATCCGAATACGTATGATAGCGGATGTCGCGCAGCGGCTCGATCACCTCGACATCCACGTCCGGCTTCATGCGCAGGCCCAGGTTGCGGATGCGTTCGGCGATGACGTCCAGGCGGCCGACCAGGATGGGCTTGGCCACCCCTTCGTCGAGCACCGTCTGGGCGGCGCGCAATACCCGCTCGTCCTCGCCCTCGGCATAGGCGATGCGCTTGGGGGACGCCTGGGCGCGCTCGAACACCGGCTTCATGACCAGACCGGAGCGGAACACGTATTGCTCCAACCTCTCCCGGTACTCGCGGAAATCGGCGATGGGTCGGGTGGCGACACCGCTGTCCATGGCCGCCTTGGCGACGGCCGGGGCGATTTCCAGCATCAACCGCGGGTCGAAAGGCTTAGGCAGGATGTAGTCGGCGCCGAACCGCAGCGATTCGCCCACATAAGCCGACGACACCACGTCCGACGGTTCGGCCATGGCAAGGTGGGCGATGGCCTCGACGCAGGCCAGTTTCATCTCCTCGTTGATGGTGGTGGCGCCGACGTCCAGCGCCCCGCGGAAGATGAAGGGGAAACACAGCACGTTGTTGACCTGATTGGGATAATCCGACCGGCCGGTGGCGATGATGGCGTCGGGACGGGCCGCCTTGGCTTCCTCCGGCATGATCTCCGGCGTCGGGTTGGCGAGCGCCAGGATCAACGGCTTGTCGGCCATGCGGGCGACCTGGGCGCCGGTCAGGGCGCCGGGGCCGGACAGGCCGAGGAAGATGTCGGCGCCGTCGATCACCTCGTCGACGGTGCGGGCGCTGGTGTCCTGGGCGTAGGCGTCCTTGAAGCCGTTCATGCCGATCTGCCGGCCCTTGTAGACCAGCCCGTCGCGGTCGGCGAGCCAGACGTTCTCGCGCTTGATACCCATTTCCACCAGCAGGTCGAGGCAGGCGATGCCCGCCGCGCCGCCACCGGTCGACACCACCTTGACCTCGCCGATGGCCTTGCCGGCCACCCGCAGGCCGTTGCGCACGGCGGCGGCGACGACAATGGCGGTGCCGTGCTGGTCGTCGTGGAACACCGGGATCGACATCTTTTCGCGGCAACGCCGCTCCACCTCGAAGCACTCCGGCGCCCGGATGTCTTCCAGGTTGATGGCGCCGAAAGTGGGTTCCAGCGCCGTGATGATGTCGACCAGCTTGTCGGGGTCTTTCTCGTTCAGCTCGATGTCGAACACGTCGATGCCGGCGAACTTCTTGAACAGGACCGCCTTGCCCTCCATCACCGGCTTGGACGCCAGCGGGCCAATGTCGCCCAGGCCGAGCACCGCCGTGCCGTTGGTGATGACGGCGACCAGATTGCCGCGCGCCGTCACTTCCGCCACCTGCGCCGGGTCTTCGACGATGGCTTCGCAGGCCGCCGCCACGCCGGGACTGTAGGCCAGCGCCAGATCGCGCTGGTTGGCCATCGGCTTGGTCGGCGTGATGGCGAGCTTGCCGGGCGTCGGCCAGCGGTGATAGGTGAGCGCCAAGTCCTTGAAATCGCGGGTCATCGGCCTGCCTTAACCTGTCTGTAGTTAATCGCGCGTCGCGCGGGCTTCCCTGCACGGTTTATAGCGTGTTCAGCCGTCCTTGCCCATGCCCCAGCCGTGCGGTGCAGCATTGCGCCGACGTGGGCCCCGACCGATCAGTCGGGAGCGGCGGTCGGTGTCCGTTCCTCCAGGAATGCCGCCAGATGCCGCCGGGCCTGTTCGACATGCTCGGCGAGCACCCGGCAGGCAAGGTCGGCATCACCGGCGCGGCAGGCCTCCAGCAGCGCCCCATGCTCGCGCTGCGACGGCGCGCCATAGGCCAGCGCCTCGAACTGAAACCGCAAATAGCGGTCGCCGGCGGCCAGATGCTGCTCCACCAGCGCCAGCAGGCGCGGCAGGCCGCAGCGGGCATAGAGCGTCATATGGAAGCGACGGTTCAGCTCGCCCATGCGGCCCGGGTCGGTTTCGGCATCCATCTCAGCCAGAAGGTCGGCGGCGAGGTCGAGGTCACCGGCCGTCAGATGGGGCACCGACGCCCGCAGCGCCGCCGGCTCCAGCGCGGCGCGGATGGCGCTGATATCGGCGGCGTCGGTGGGCGAAATGTCCGCCACCACGGCGCCGCGATGGGGATGGAACTCCACCAGCGCCCGCGCCTCCAGTTGGCGCAGCGCCTCCCGCACCGGCATGCGGCTGACGCCGAAGGCGGTCGCCAGTTCCTCCTGCCGCAGGGGCGTGCCGCCGGGAACGGCGCCAGACAGGATGGCCTCGCGCAGCGCCGCCTCGACGAACTCCGTCGCCGTGCGAAAGCGTGGCCGGTGACGGAGGACAAAGGCAGAGAGGTCGGGAGACAGCGTCATGGCAGCATGGTCCGGCGGCACCCCTTGCGTGGATATTGGATCCAATCTACAGTCGACCCTCCGATCCCCCGGAGGCCATACCATGACATCATCGACAGCATCGTCGTCCCTGTCCACCCAGGCGGCCGGTACCGGCCTGCTGGTGGCGCTGGTCGGCTACGCCAGTTCGGTCGCCGTGGTGATCCAGGGGCTGACGGCGGTGGGGGCGAGCCCGGCGCAGGTGACATCCGGGCTGGTGGCGGTGGGACTCGCCATGGGCCTGAGCGCCATGGCCCTCAGCCGCTGGAGCCGCATGCCGGTCAGCATCGCCTGGACGACGCCCGGCATGGCCCTGCTGGCCGGCACCGGCGCGGTGGAGGGCGGCTTCGCCGCCGCCGTCGGCGCCTTCATCGTCACCGGCCTGCTGATCATGCTGGCCGGACTGTGGACACCGCTCGGCCGTTGGGTGGCGGCGATCCCCAAGCCGCTGGCCAATGCCATGCTGGCCGGTATCCTGCTGAAGCTGTGCCTGGCGCCCTTCGTCGCCATCGGGCAGGCGCCGGTGGTGGCGCTGACGGTGCTGGCGACGTGGATCATCGTCGGCCGCTTCGCCCGCCTCTATGCCGTGCCGGCGGCGGTGATGGTGGCGCTGGCCGCCATGGTGCTGCAAACACCGGCCGATGCCGCCACCGCCGCCGCCTTCGCATGGCCCACGCTCACGGTGGTGATGCCGGTTTTCACCGTCGAGGCGCTTGTCGGCATCGCCCTGCCGCTGTTCGTGGTCACCATGGCGTCGCAGAACATCCCCGGCCTCGCCGTGCTGCACACCTACGGCTATGCGCCGTCGGTGCCGCCGGTGTTCCTGACCACCGGCGCCCTGTCGGTGGTGACGGCCCCCTTCGCAGCGCCGACCGTGAACCTCGCCGCCATCACCGCCGCCCTGTGCGCCGGCCCCGATGCCGAACCCGACCCCGGCCGCCGCTGGCAGGCGGCCTTCGTCGGTGGCCTTGGCTACATCGCCCTGGCGGCCCTGGCGGCGGTGACGGCGGGGCTGGTGCTACGCTCGCCGCCGATTCTGATCGAGGCGGTCGCCGGCCTCGCCCTGGTCAATGCCTTCGGCGGCGCCGTGCAGGGGGCGGTGCAGGACGAGGACCACCGCCTGCCGGCCCTGATGACCCTGCTCACCACCGCCTCCGGCCTCAGCCTGGGCGGCATCGGCTCGGCCTTCTGGGGGCTGGTGCTGGGCGGCGGGCTGGTGCTGCTGCACCGAAGGCGGGAGGCGTAACCCCCTTGTCTTGACGGCGTAGGCAGCGAATTACAAGAACACAAAGCGAACATAAGCTGCTATGATGGCCGCTCCCAGACCATGATCCACGGAGCGTCCGTCATGACCACCAAGGTAGACCCGATCCCCGCCGGCTATGCCGCCGTGACGCCTTATCTGACCGTTTCCGATGCCGCCGCCGCACTTGCCTACTACCGCGACGCCTTCGGGGCGGAGGAGGTCATGCGCATGGACATGCCCGATGGCCGCGTCGGTCATGCCGAAATCCGCATCGGCGGGTCCATGGTCATGATCGCCGACGAATATCCCGACATGAACTCGCTCGCCCCGCGTCACTACGGCGGCACGCCGGTGGCGCTGGTGCTGTATGTCACCGACGCGGACGCCGTGGCGGAGCGGGCGGTGAAAGCCGGCGGTACCCTCGAAGCGCCGGTGGAGACCCAGTTCTACGGCGACCGCATGGGCACCGTGATCGACCCCTTCGGCCACCGCTGGCACATCGGCACCCATGTTGAGGATGTGCCACCCGAGGACTTGGAGCGCCGCCGCAATGCCGCCTACCCCTCTCCCGACTGAACGCCGGCCCGCGGAGTAGAGGCACTGTTCACGGGCACATAACGGCCCCTGCGCCGCTGCCGTAAGATGCTATGGTACCGCCATGACTGGCTTGTCGGCCCGGTCGGCAGAACCGCCGACCGGGCCCTGCTGCTTCCGCCCCATCCATCCCGACCCGCCGCCCTATTTCGCCGAGGAGCCTGCATGGCCACCCCGTCCAGCGACGCCGAATCGCGCTCCGACCTGCGGTTCGGCGAGTTTGTCGCGATCATTGCCCTGATGATGGCCCTGACGGCGCTATCCATCGACATCATGCTGGTGGCATTGCCCGACATCGCCGCCACCTTCGCGCTGACCGACCCCAACGACCGCCAGTTGGTGATCACCGCCTACCTGCTTGGCTTCGCCGCCGGGCAGCCGCTGTGCGGTCCGCTGTCCGACCGCTTTGGCCGCAAGCCGGTGGTGGCGGCCGGCATCGCCATCTTCGCCCTCGGTGTCGTGCTGGCCATCCTCGCCCCCACCTTCACCACCATGCTATGGGCGCGGGCGCTGATGGGGCTGGGGGCGGCGGCACCGCGCATCATGGCGGTGTCCATCGTGCGCGACCGTTTCGCCGGACGCGCCATGGCGCGGGTGATGTCCTTCGCCATGCTGATCTTCATCATCGTGCCCATCGTGGCGCCGTTCATCGGCTCCATGATCCTGCTCGCCGGGCCGTGGCAGTGGATTTTCGCCGCCCTGTTGGCAGCGGCCATCCTGCAAATGATCTGGACCGCCATCCGTCTCCCGGAGACCCTGGCCCCGGAGCATCGCCGATCCTTGTCCCCGGGCGCCCTGGCGGTGGCGGCGCTGACCGTGGTGCGGTCGCGGCCGACGCTGGGTTACACGGTCGGCATGGGGTTCCTGTTCGGCTCGCTGATGACCTACATCGGCAGCGCCCAGCAGGTATTCATGGAGGTCTACGGCCTGACCACCGAGTCCTTTCCGGTGGTCTTCGGCGTCGTCGCGTCGGTGATGGCGCTGGCCTCGCTGCTCAATACCCGGCTGGTGGTGCGCCTGGGGATGCGGCGGCTGTCCCATGCGGCGCTGCTGGGGTATGTCGCCGCCGGCCTGCTCATGGCCGCCACCGGCCTCGACGGGCAGCCGTCGCTGGCGGTGCTGGTGGTGCTGCTGATGGCGACCTTCTTCTGTTTCGGCCTGATCGCACCGAACTTCAACGCCCTCGCCATGGAGCCGCTGGGCCATATCGCCGGCATGGGCTCCTCCCTCACCGGCTTCTACACCACCGCCGCCGGTGCCGGCCTCGGCTGGCTGGCGGGGCAAGCCTACGACGGCACGGTGCGGCCGCTGGTGATCGCCTTCACCGTCTACGGCCTCGCTGCCCTGATTTGCGTGCTGGTGACCGAACGCGGCCGTCTGCTGCACGCCTCCCACTAAGCAGCGCGCAGCGGCTTTGTCCCGGCCGCATTGCGGGCTTTCGTGGCGGTTGGCGGTGAGCTATCCTCTTCCGTGGGGACGGGAGGGGCGCGAGCCATGGCGGAGCGGCCGGTCACGCGAAAGGGGGAAACGGCATCGGCAGCCGGCGGCCAGTCGGTGATGCCGTGGTTGTTGGCGACCCTTGTCACCCTGCTGTCGCTCATCGCCCTGGTGCGGCTCGACATTGTCGAGCGTCAGACCTTGCAGAACGACGCCCGCACCGCCATCCGCAGCCAACTCGACATCATGCGCGCCAAGCTGGAGGCCAGCATCAGCGCCCCGCTTCTGCGGGCGCGAGGCATGGCCGCCTTCATCGTCGCCCGGGGCGACATCACCGAGGAAGAGTTCAACCGGGTTGCCGCCATGCTGCTGGACGGCCACAGCGCGGTCCGCAACATCGTGGTCAGCCGGGGCATGGAGATCGCCATGACCTATCCGCTGGAGGGCAACGAGGCCGTCATCGGCGCGCCCTTCTCGCGGGTGCCGGAACAGCTCACCAACGTGCAGAAGGCCATCGAGACTCGGGCGTCGCAGTTGCAGGGCCCGGTGCCGCTGATCCAGGGCGGCCTCGGCCTGATCGCCCGCACCCCGGTGTTCCTGCCCGGCGAGAACGGGGCGCCGGGACCGTTCTTCGGCATGGTCAACGTGGTGCTCGACATCCCCAAGGTGTTCAGCGAAACCGGCGTCGAGTCGCCCGGCCGCTGGTTCCAGGTCGCCATCCGCGGCCGCGACGGCGGCGGCCTCAGCGGCCCCCTGGTGTGGGGCGACGATAGCGTCTTCGCCGACCGCCCGGTGGTGGTCGACGTGCAACTCCCCGATGGCGCCTGGGCGCTGGCCGGAGCCCCGGTGGGTGGGTGGAAGGCGGTGGAGGACACCCTCACCACCACCCGCGTCCTGGGCGTCGTCGTGTTCCTGCTGATAGCCACCATCGCCTTTGGCTCGGCCCGTCACATCACCCGCCGCGCCACCGCCGAACAGGCGTTGCTCACCAAGACCCTGGAGCTGGAACGCTCCAATTCCGAACTGGAGCGGTCCAACGCCGACCTGGAGAGCTTTGCCTACGCCACCTCCCACGACCTGCAAACACCACTGCGCAACATCGTCAGCTATGCGCAGTTGCTGGAGCGCCGCTATCGGGGACGGCTGGATGCCGATGCCGACGACTACATCGGGTTCCTGGTCGGCAATGCCCGGCGGCTGTCGGCCCTGGTACGCGACCTGCTGAACTACTCCCGCCTGTCCACCCCGGCGGCGGCGCAGGCGGTGATGCCGGTGGCGATGGCGGTGCAGGAGGCCCTGCGCACCCTGGAGCCCGACATCGCCGGCAGCGGGGCCATCATCGAGGTGGGAACAATGCCGCCACTGCTCACCGACAGCCGATTGACCAGCGTCTTCCAGAACCTCATCGGCAATGCCCTGCGCTACGCCCGTCCAGGCGTGCCGCCGCATGTGGCCGTGACCGCCGAACGAAGCGCCACCGTGCCCGCCCACTGGGTGCTCTCCGTGGCCGATAACGGCATCGGCATCGAGCCGCAGTATTTCGAGCGCATCTTCAACCTGTTCCAACGCCTGGAAAGCAACGACAACGACGGCGGCTCGGGCGTCGGACTGGCGGTGTGCAAGCGCATCGTTCACCAGTACGGTGGGGAAATCTGGGTGGAGTCGGTGCCCGGTCAGGGCTCGGTGTTCCGCTTCACCCTGCCGGCCACCGCCGCCGAGGACGACACGGCCGCGCCGCCGGTCGCCCTGGCTTCCTGACCTGGGCCGGCCCTGCTGCCACGAAAACCTCCCGCCGTGCCTCCCGCCCCCCCGCCTCTGACCGCGACCACCGCCCAGCCCTTCCGCCTGCGTCTGCCCGGCGAAGGCGGCGAGGCGACGGCGGTGCTGGCCTACTCCTGGGGCTCCATCGCCGCCCCGCCCGGCCTGCTCACCGCCGACGAGCGGGCGATCCTGGCCGGCCTTCCCTCCGAGCCCCGGCGGGAAAGCTGGCTGCTCGGACGCCGCGCGGTCAAGGCCGCCCTCTGCCGCCTCACTCCGGGGGCCACGCCGGACGCCTTCACGGTGATCAACGCCGCCAGCGGCGCGCCCCTGGTGGCGGAGCGAGGCGCCGGCCTCGCCCTCAGCCTGTCGCACTGCCGCCAGTATGGCGCGGCCCTGGCGATGGCGGGCGACCATGCCCTTGGCGTCGATGTGGAGGAGATCCGGCCGGGCGCCGCCGACGCGGTCGCCGCCATCGCCACGCCAGCGGAGCACCACCTCATCCGGGCGCTCCCCATGGCCGCGGCGGAAGCCTGGATCGCCGCCTGGGCGCTGAAGGAAAGCCTCGGCAAGGCGCTGAGAACGGGACTGCGGGCACCGCTGGCGCGGTATGAACTGGCCGACCTGACCCCAGGGGATGATGGGTGCCACGCCAGCTTCCGCAACTTCCCTGCCCACCAGGGCATCACCATCCACTTTTCCGGCCACGTCTGCGCCATGGTCCTGCCGGGTGAGGTGGACAGGCGAGACGGACTGCGGCGCTTGGTGCCGCCGGGGTGTGATACCACGCTGCGATGAGAGCGTTTCATGACAGCGTGGCAAAGGCGACCATGCGTCGCCGTTATTGCGACGGGAGCTTTCTGCCGACGCGGCTCAAAACATGCAAGGCGCTGCCTTGATCGGTTCCGGTCACGGCAGCTTGGTATTAGCCTGTGTCGGAACGAGTGCCGGGGCACAAGGAGAAGCACGGAATGAAGACCATTCACGCGCGCATCGAAGGTTTGGTGCAGGGCGTGTGGTATCGCGGCTGGACCTGCAAGACGGCGGTCGACCTTGGCCTGACCGGCTGGGTCCGCAACCGCACCGACGGCTCGGTCGAGGCGTTGTTCCACGGTCCCGAGGCGCTTGTGGACGACATGGTGGCGCGCTGCCGTGCCGGTCCGCCAGCGGCGCGGGTGGCGGCCGTTCACGTCCGCCCCGCCGATCCGTCGGAGGTGCCGCAGGACGCCGGCTTCACGCAGCTCGGCACGGTGTGAGCAGGGCGCCCACCGCCCCGCTCATGACACCACCCAGCCAAGCACCGCCGCCACCGCCAGGGCCAGGACGGCGCCCAGGATGGTCAGCATGCCGGCGTCACGCCCCTGCGTTCGTGCCTGCGCCGGGCTGGCGCCGCTGGCGCGGGCGCGTGACGAAACCCAATGACTTGTCAGTTGCGATGCCACCACCACCACCGCCACCCCGACGGCCATGAGGCCCGCGCGGTCCCACAACGGCTGTATCTGGTCCAGAGGCATGGTTCGCTCCCCTTCCGCACGATGTCTGCATCCCACACCGCGTAATGTCGGGGCTATCATGTCGAGAAGCAAGGTGGTGAGAGGACATAATACTCTGTGGTGATTATGGCGGAAGGTCGCGCCCTCTTCGTCCCCGCCTTCGCATTTGGTGCCGGCCACGGCAAATGGCCCTTGCCGGACTCGGCCGGGGCGCGGCGTAGTGGGCATGCTCGTGCCCACTACGCCGGAGGAGTATCATGAGCTGGGATATGTGGCTGGTGTTCGTGCCGGCGACCTTCCTCATCAACCTGTCCCCCGGCCCCAACAACCTGCTGGCGATGAACAACGGTGTGCGCTTCGGCTTTGCCACCGCCATGATCGGCGGTTTGGGCCGGCTGCCGGCCTTCGCGGCGTTGATCGGGCTGACGGTGGTGGGGCTGGGAGCGCTGCTGGCCACCTCGGTCACCGCCTTCGTGGTGCTGAAATGGGTGGGCGCCGCCTATCTGGTCTATCTCGGCGTCAAGCTGTGGCGGGCGCCGGTGGAGGACCAGACGATGCCGGTCGCGGCTCCGTCCGGCGGCGGCCGGGTGGTGGGCGCGCGCTTGGCCATGCGCGAATTCATGATCGCCGCCAGCAACCCCAAGGCGATCCTGGTGTTCACCGCCTTCTTCCCGCAGTTCCTCGACCCGGCGCTGCCGGCGTGGCCGCAATTGCTGACGCTGGGAGCGGTGTTCCTGGTGCTGGAGGTGGTGGCCCTGGCCCTGTATGCCGCTTCGGGCGGCGGGCTTGGCCGGGTCATGACCAGCCGTCGCGGCCGGCGCATCGTCAACCGCATCAGCGGCACGGCGATGATCGGCGCCGGCGTCGCCCTGGCGGCCAGTCGGCGATAAGCCTCAGGCGCCGGACGGCCGCTCCCGCGGCCTCGGCTTTACGC
>JAEWWF010000393.1 GCA_023396465.1 Pseudomonadota bacterium | reverse complement strand
CCCGCCCGCCGGGACCACCGGCGGGCGGGCCAAGCGATCAGCGCAGATTGAAGACGATGGGCACCGCCACTTCCAGCGTCTGCGTCACGACGCCGGGCGGCGGCGCGGGCAGCGGCGAGGCCCGGCGAATGAGATCCTCCACCGCATCGTCGAGCAACCGGTGACCGGACGGACGATCGATGCGGTGGGACAGCACGGTGCCTTGCGCATCAATGACGAAGCGCAGCACCACCGTGCCTTCCTGGCGGCGGGCCCGTGCCGGGGCCGGATACTGCTTGTGCCGCTCCAGCCACCGCTGCACCTGCGCCAGATAGCTGTCGCGGGCATTGGGGTCGCCGATGCCGGCGGCGGCGGTTCCGGGCATGCCGCCGGCACCCGTCATGGGGGCCCCGCCAGCGGTACCGGTGGCCGGGCCGGACGCCGTGCCGGTGACCGGCGCCGGCGTATCGGCCACCGGGCCAGGCGTCGGCATCACCGGAGCCGGACGCGCCTTGACCGGCTCCGGCTTCTTGGGCGGCGGAGGCTTGGGCAACGGCTGCACCGGGGCCGGCTTGGGCGGCGGAGGCGGCTCGGGCTCGGGTTCGGGCTCGGGTTCGGGCTCGGATTCCGGCTCGGGCTCGGGCGGCGGCGGATCGGGCGTCTCCACCGCCAGCACATCCTCCGGCTCGGGGATCGGCTCGGGCTCAGGCTCGACCACCGGCTCGGGCTCGGGCGGCGCCACCTCTTCCTCCGGGGCCGGCTCCTCCGGCGCGGCGGGAGGGGCGAAGTCGGCCGGGGCGCCGAGGTCGATCATCACCCCGCCGCCGCCGGCGGCCGGCGGCGCGGCATGCGGCGGCACCGCCAGCCCCCACACCAGCCCCACATGCAACAGCACCGACAGTCCAACGGCGACAACAACCCTGCCAGGGCCAAGACGCGGCGGCGGCGGGGTGTAGAGGACAGGAGAGAGCGAAGTGGTCACGGAAGAAGCCGGGTTCACTGGCCACCCTCCGTCGCCAGCAGAACCACCTGCTGCACGCCGGCGGCGCGCAGATCGTCCAGCAGCGTCACCACGACCACAGCGTCGCCACCGGCATCTGCCTTCACCCGCAGAACCTCGTCCGGATGCGCGGCGCGGAAAGCATCAAGCGCCGACGCCAAATCCTCCCGCGTCACCGCCACGCCGTCCAGCGCGAGGCGGCCATCGGCGGCCAGCAGCAGAACCCCGACCGACGCATCGGCTTCGGTGGCGGCGCGAGTGGCGGGGGGATGGACCGTGAAAAGGTCGGAGCGCTCCAAGGCGCCCGCCACCATGAAGAAAATCAGCAGCAGGAAGACGATGTTGATGAGCGGCAGGACGTTTTCGCTGTCCGGGGCCGGTTTGCGGGAGCGAAGACGCATGACTCAGCCTCCCGTCCCGCCGACCAGCGACACCCGCCGCAGACCGGCGGCGGTGGCGGCATCCAGCACGTCCACCACCCGCTGCAAGGGGACACCGGCTTCCGGCTGCACCGCCACACGGCGTTCCGCATCGGCGGCCGCCAGGGTGGCCAGCCGGGCCGGCAGGGCCTCCGCCGCCACCCGCTCGCCGCCGATATCGAGGCCGCCGTCGGCCTGCACCCGCACGAGAACCGCCGGATTGGGCGACGGCGCCCGCACCGCCTGACCGGCGGTCATCAACTCGATGGCCCGCCAGTCGGCGAAGCTCGACGCCAGCATGAAGAACACCAGCAGGATGAACACCACGTCGATGAGCGGTGTCAGGCTGATGAGCGCGCGCGACCGGGCGCGGCGAGCCATGCGCATGTGCGAACGCCCCTATTCCGCAGCGCCGGACGCCGCCGGAGCACGGCCGACCGGCAGAGTCTCGGCGGCCCGCCGCAAAGCGGTGGCCGGCTGCTGGGTGAAGACCTGGGTGGCCGCGTCCTCCATGGCGCGACTGGTGCGCTCGACGATGCCCTCCAGCCACTGATGGGCGGCGGCGGCGGGAATCGCCACCACCAACCCGGCGGCGGTGGTCAGCAGCGCCACCCAGATCCCCCCCGACAGAATGGACGGATCAACCCGGCTGCCGGCATTCTCCAGCGCCTGGAAGGCGTCGATCATGCCGATGACGGTGCCCAGCAGGCCAAGCAACGGGCTCAGGGCGGCGATGGCGGCCAACAGCCGCAGCCCCCCGGCCAGACGGTCGAGATGCAGACCGGCGACTCGCTCGGCTTCCTCGCGCGAGGCCTGCTCGCCGATATGGGGATCGAGGCGGGTTTCAAGCGCCACCCGCAGCACCTGGGCGACGGGGGAGCGCGCCTTCTCCAAGGCCGGCAGCGCTTCACGACCGCGTCCGGTGCGCCACAGGTGCAGCGCGCGCCGCACCGGACCGGTGGCCCACGGACGCAGGCTGACCAATTGCAGCAGCTTGACGATGATCACCGCCGCCGCGATCACCGACAGGCCGGCGAGCACGTACATGATCCACCCCCCGGCGGCCAGCAGCGCGAGAACGTCGGCGAAGGGGCCGGCGTCCACCGGTGGCATCATGCCATCGGCCGGGAGGGCGGCGGCATCGGCCGGGAGGGCGGACGCGGCCGCATCGGCCGGGATCGCTTCCGCGCCGGCGGCGCTCGTCGCGGCATCGGCCATGGGAACAGCCCCCTGCCCGGCGGGGGAAAACGGCGAGACAGCCGCGGCCGGGTCGGCGGCGGCGCTGGGGACGGTGTCGGTCATGGTGTCGGTCACCTGCCGTTGGATTATCTGGCAAAGACCACATGACATTGAGAGTCATTCTCAGTCAAGGACTTTGTGCCGCACTGCGGTGGAGATCCGACGCGACCGGTCCGCCTCAACCGCACCGGCGCGCCGAAACCCGCCGCCACTCAGCGCGACAGGATGTCCTCGACGATAAGCTGCCGCGCCCCTTCCACCAACTCGTAGCAGAGGGTCACGGTCCGCTCCTCCGGGTCCCAATAGGCATTCTCCTCACCGCATTCGGCGGCGGTGAGGGTGATCGGATTGGGGAAGGAGAAAGAGGTCCGCATTTCTTCGGCGATGAACTCCATGACCTCGCTCTCCTTCAGCACCGCCGCCGCATCGATGTACTCGCGGGTGCGGCCGTAGGTCACGGTGATCGGTGCTTCCGCCTCGCCTTCATGGGGTTCCAGCAGAGTGACCCAACTGCGGGCCACCTGCGCAAGCTCGTAAGAGCAGCCTTCGGCGCGATCCTCGGGCAGGCCGGCGTATTCGGCCAGCTCCGCGAACCCTTCCGGATCGCTGCCGTAAATCAGGCAGATGAGAGTGTAGAACCGTTGCAGGTCGAGGCTATGTTCATCGGCGAAATGTTCGTCGGTCAGATCGCCGCCATAGTGGTAGTCGCTCAGGACGAACCAGTCGGCGGCGGCGATGATCCAAGCCTCTGCCTGTTCGTCCGGCTCGTCGGGGATCATCATCAGCGCCGCCAGGGCGTCAACGGCGTCCTCTTCGCGTCCGAGCACCGGCAGGTCGAACTCCGACACCAGGGCATGGCCGATTTCGTGGTAGAGCGTGAACAGCACGTTGCCGGCAACGAAATCGTCGATCTCGACCCGCTCTTCCTCAGTGAACTCGCGCGCCTGCGAAGCCGTCGGCAAGGCCAGCAGCAGCGCGAGGCCAAGCAAGCCCGCCAGACGCACGAACACCCCCATGTCCATCCCCCTCTCACACCCGAGGCAAAAGGATTACTTCAGGTCTGGAGGCTCCGCAACGGGGTTTCGCCCGCGCTCAGGGGCCGAGGAAATCGCTTGGGCTGGTGGAGGCCTTGAAATCCATCAGCAGCCAGCCTTCGCTGCCGCGGGCGAACTGCACCAGGAAGAACATGAAGCGGCGGCCGCCGTAATGAGCCTGATAAGTCCGGCGCAGCAGGCTGGTGCCATAGTTCTCGCTGCGCAGCATGTCGATGTACTGCACCGTGTCGGGCCCGGCCCAGCGCTGAAGGCGCCCCACCATCTCCGACAGCTGGCGGGGATCGGCCTCCAGCGTGTCCTGCAAGCGGCTCTGGAACTGGTCGTAACGGCCGGCGCGCAGTTCCATGAAAGTCTCTTCCGTCCAGCCGTCGGGACTCGCGATGGACTGCGCCTGGGCAACGCCGGGGGCAGCCGCCACCATCAACGGCACCAGCACGAAAACGGCGCGCAAATGGCGCAAGACGGCGGGCATGTACAATCTCCCAGAGCGGCGATGGTGCTTGATCTTTTCCGCGCGCACCACCATACCCCGGCGGTCCGTTTCATCAAGCTGCGGGGGGAGGTAAACTGGCGTCACGGAAGAGACTTTTCGCCGACTGTTGCCGCAGTGCAACGCTGTTGCCGCCGGGAGACGCATCGCCGCCGTGACCGATACCCACCAGTTGCTCCGCCGGCACGCGCCGCGCACCTGGCAGCGCATGCTGTCCGGCCGCCGGCTGAACCTGCTCGACCCATCGCCCATGGACGTGGAGATCGAGGACATCGCCCTCGGCCTTGCCCGCAACACCCGCTGGAATGGCCAGACGGTGGGCGAACACGCATGGTCCATCGCCCAGCACACCGACCTGGTGGTGCGGATCATGCGCACCTTCCGGCCCAAGCCACCGCCCTGGCTGCTGATGGCCGGGCAGTTGCACGACGCCAGCGAATACGTCACCCACGACCTGATCACACCATTGAAGGCAGTGGTGGGCGACGTGTTCCGCGAGGTGGAAGCAGGATTGACGGCGGCCATTCACATCCGCTTCGGACTGCCGCCGCTGCTCGACCCAGAGCACAAGAAGATCATCAAGAAAGCCGACCTGATCGCCGCCGCCACCGAGGCGGTGCAACTGGCGGGATTCACCGTCGAGGAACTGAAGCCGGTGCTTGGCATCAAGGCGCGACCGCTGAGCACCGTCACCCTGGTGCCCCTGCCCAGCCGCGAGGCCGAGCGACTGTTCCTGACCGGGTTCCACCGGCTGGAACAGGAGATGGCGCTGGCCGGCCATCCGCCGCGCCGCTGACCCCGGCGCGAAGCCGGCCAGTCGGCGGTGTCAGCCGAACAGCTTGTCGATATCGTCCTGGGAAAAGCTGGCGCCCCCCGCCGGACCGGGGGCAGGCGCAGGCGCGGCGGCCGCCGGCTTCGGAGCCGGCTTGGCGGGCGACGGAGCCGGCGGAACGGCCGGCTTGGCCGCCGCAGGAGCCGGGGGC
>JAEWWF010000370.1 GCA_023396465.1 Pseudomonadota bacterium | reverse complement strand
GACCTGGCCGGCTCGGCGCCGCTGGTGTTTGTCGACCGCCTGGCCCACGCCAGCATGCACGAGGGGCTGAAGGCGGCCGGCGTGCGGCAAATCCGCTTCCGTCACAACGACATGCAGCATCTGGCTGACCTTCTGCGCAAGCATGAGGGGGAGCCGGGGCCGCGCGTCATCGTCACCGAAAGCGTGTTCAGCATGGACGGCGACCGCGCCGACCTGCCGACCCTGTGCGACCTGGCGGAGCGGCACGGCTGCTTCCTCTATGTCGACGAGGCCCATGCCACCGGCGTGCTCGGCCCGCAGGGGCGCGGGCTGACGGCGGAGGCGGGCGTGGCCGGACGCATCGACCTGGTGATGGGCACCTTCGGCAAGGCGCTGGGCGGCTTCGGCGCCTATGTGGCGTGTTCGGCGCGGCTGCGCGACTGGCTGGTCAACCGCTGCGCCGGGTTCATCTACTCCACCGCCCTGCCGCCGCCGGTGCTGGGCGCCATCGACGCCGCCCTGGAACTGGTGCCGCAGCTGGAGGCGGAGCGGGCGCGGCTGGCCGGTCATGGCGCCTGGGTGCGGGCGGCGCTGGCGGCGCGCGGCCTCGATACCTGCGGCTCGACCACGCAGATCGTGCCGGCGGTGCTGGGGGAGGAGCGGGCAGCCCTGGCCGCCGCCCGGGCGCTGGAAGAGGCCGGCCATCTGGTGGTGGCGATCCGTCCGCCTACCGTGCCGGCCGGCGGCAGCCGCCTGCGCATCGCCCTCTCCGCCGCCCATGGCGAGGCTGAAGTGGCGGCGCTGATCGACGCCCTGACGACCGCGGTGACGGCGCCATGACGCGGACGGTGGCGCTGGTGCATGGCTGGGGTTTCGATGCCTCTCTGTGGGACGGGGTGCGGCCGCTGCTCGGCGACGATGTGGCGGTGACGGCGGTCGATCTCGGGTTCTTCGGCCGGCCGCGGCTGGAGATGCCGCCGGTGGTCGATCTGGCGGTCGGCCATTCGCTCGGCGTGCTGTGGCTGCTGACCAAGGCGCGCGGCCGCTGGCGACGGCTGGCGGCGGTGAACGGCTTCCCCCGCTTCACGGCGGCGGCGGATTTCCCTCACGGCACCCCGGCGCGGGTGGTGGAGCGTATGCAGAGCCGCCTGACCGCCCAGCCGCGCGAGGTGCTGGACGCCTTCCGCGCCCGCTGCGGCGCCGGCCCGGCGACGGCGGAGCCCGATCCCGCCCGCCTCGCCTGGGGCCTCGACCTCTTGCGTAGTGGCGATGGCCGTGCCGCCTTGCCGGCCGCTACGGTGGCGCTGGCCGGGGCGGACGATCCCATTGTATCCGCCGTCATGACGCAGGCGGCGTTCCCGCTTGTCTCCCTGCGCCCCGGTGGCCATCTGCTGCCCATCACCGATCCGGCGGCCGTCGCCGCCTTCATCCGGGAGGCTCTGCCCGACCATGAGTAGCTGGAAGCAGCGGGTGGCCGCCCGCTTCGATGCCGCCGCCGACACCTATGACGCCGCCGCCCGCGTCCAGCGCATGGTGGCCGACGATCTGGCCGTGCGCATCTCCGGCCTGCCCCTGCCGCCGGGCGCGCGGGTGCTGGAGGTGGGCTGCGGCACCGGCTTCCTCACCGCCTCGCTGGTCGACCGTCTGCAGGAACCGCGCGTGCTGGCCACCGACATCGCCCCCGGCATGGTCGCCGCCTGCGCGGCGCGCGGCCTGCCCGGCGTCTCCACTCACGTCATGGACGGTGAGCATCCCGACGCTCCGGCCGACCGCTTCGACCTCGTCTGCACCAGTCTGGCGGCGCAGTGGTTCGACGATCTGGCCGGCGCCCTCGACCGCCTGTTCGCCTGCGTCCGGCCGGGTGGCTGGATGGCGGTCGCCACCCTTGGCCGCGACACCTTCCGCGAATGGCATGCCGCCTGCCGCAGCGCAGACGTGGCGCCCCATGAGCGGCCCTATCCCGATGCCGCCGGACTCGCCGCCATGATGGGGCCGGGCAGCAGCGTCGAGGACCTGTCGCCGGTGATCGCCAGCGCCTCCGGCCATGCCTTCCTGCGCGACCTCAAGGCCATCGGCGCCCATACCCGCGCCGCCGATCAGGCACCGCTGTCGGCGGGCCAGCTGCGGCGGGTGCTGCGGCAGCTGGAACAGCCCGACGGGCAGGTCTACATGACGTATCACGTGCTCTTCGCCCTACGCCGGAAGCCGCTGTGATGAAAGGAATTTTCGTCACCGGCACGGATACCGACGTCGGCAAGACGGTGGCCGCCGCCGCCCTGGTGCGGGCGCTGGATGCCGACTACTGGAAGCCGGTGCAGAGCGGCACCGCCGACCTGCCGGAAGGGGACGCCGGCACCGTCGCCGCCCTGGCGGAGCTGACGCCCGACCGCATCGTGCCGACGGTGTTTGCGTACCGCGCGCCGCTCAGCCCCGATCAGGCGGCGGCGGAGGAAGGGGCGGTGCTCGACCTCGCGGCGCTGCGCCTGCCGCTGCGTGCGCGGCCGGTGGTGGTGGAAGGGGCGGGCGGCCTGCTGGTGCCGCTGACCGCCACCGAGACCATGGCCGACCTGATGGCGCGGCTGGCCCTGCCGGTGGTGGTGGTGGCGCGTTCCGGCCTCGGCACCATCAACCACACGCTGCTGACCCTGGAGGCCCTGGCCCGCCGCGACCTGCCGTGCGCCGGCGTCATCCTGATGGGGCCGCCTAACCCGCGCAACCGTGACGCCATCATCCGCTTCGGCGGCGCCACCATCCTGGGCGAGTTGCCGCATGTGTCGCCGCTCACCCCGGCCGCCATCGCCGATCTCGCCCGCCGCCTCACCCTGGAGCCGCTCCGCCGATGACCCGCGACGAGCTTCTGCGCCTCGACCGCGCCCACGTCTGGCACCCCTTCACCCAGGCCCACACGGCGCCGGAGCCGGTGGTGGTGCGCCGGGCGCACGGGGCGGTGCTGGAGGACATGGACGGGCGGCAGGTGCTCGACCTGATTTCCTCGTGGTGGGTGAACCTGCACGGCCACGCCCACCCGGCGCTGGTGGAGGCCATCGCCACTCAGGCGGCGCGGCTGGAGCAGGTGATCTTCGCCGGCACCACCCACGAGCCGGCGGTGCGGCTGGCGTCGCGGCTGGCGGCGCTGCTGCCCGGCGGGCTCGACCGGGTGTTCTTCTCCGACAATGGCTCGACGGCGGTCGAAGTGGCGATGAAGATCGCCCTGCAGTACTGCCGCAACCGCGGCGACGGGCAGCGCAACCGCTTCCTCGCCTTCGACGGCGGCTATCACGGCGATACCGTTGGCGCCATGTCGGCCGGGGTGTCGAGCCGCTTCTTCACCGCCTGGCAGGAGATGCTGTTCCCGGTGGACATCCTGCCGGTCGCCGCCACCTGGCAGGGCGATGCGGCGGTGGAGGCGCGCGAGGCGGAGGCGCTGGCCGCCCTCGACCGCCATCTGGCCGAGCACGGCGCCACCACCATCGCCGCCCTGATCGAGCCGCTGGTGCAGGGCGCCTGCGGCATGCGCATGCACCGGCCGCAGTTCCTGCGCGGCGTGGTGGAGCGCCTGCGCGCCCACGGCGTGCTGGTGATCTTCGACGAGGTGATGACCGGCTTCGGCCGCACCGGCGAGCTGTTCGCCTGCCTCGGCGCCAGGGTGGAGCCGGATTTCGTCTGCCTGTCCAAGGGTCTGACCGGCGGCTTCCTGCCCATGGCGGTGACCGTCACCACCACCGCCATCCATGACGCCTTCCTGGACGAGCGCGTCGACCGCGCCTTCCTGCACGGCCATTCCTTCACCGCCAATCCGCTCGGCTGTGCGGCGGCGCTGGCGAGCCTCGACCTGCTGCTGGATGATGCCTGCACCGCCGCCCGCGCCCGCATCGGCGCCATCCATGCCGACCGTCTGGCGGCGCTGGCGGACCATGCGCTGGTGCGGCGGCCGCGCCTGCAGGGCACCATCGCGGCGCTGGACGTGGAGGTGGCGGGCGGCGACAGCGGCTATGCCGCCGCCGTCGGCCCCCGCCTGCGGCAGAGCTTCGGGCGCGACGGGCTGCTGATCCGGCCGCTCGGCAACGTCGTCTACCTGCTGCCGCCCTACTGCCTGAGCGACGATCAGCTGCACCGCGCCTGGGACGGCATCGCCCGCGCGCTCGACGATCTGGCCGCCGCCGGCGACGGCCTGACTTCCCCCGCCTCTCAATCCCTCGGAGTGCCCTGACCATGACCGACGCCGCCGCGCTCGACCGCGCCGCGCCCGCCGCCTCCTCGTCCTGCTGCGGTCCCGCCGCCGGCACGGGCGAAGCCGACGCCGCCCGCTGGAGCCGGGAGGGCATCCTCGCCCTGTTCGAGCTGCCGTTCATGGACCTGCTGGCCAAGGCGCACGAGGTTCACCGCCGCAACTTCGACGCCAACCGCATCCAGCTGTCGACGCTGATCAACATCAAGACCGGCGGCTGCGCGGAAAACTGCAAGTACTGCTCACAGTCGTCGGAATACTCCACCGGCGTCAAGGCCTCCAAGCTGATGCTGAAGCAGGAGATCCTGTCCAAGGCGGAAGTCGCCAAGTCGGCCGGGGCAGGGCGGTTCTGCATGGGTGCGGCCTGGCGCGAGCTGAAGGACCGCGACCTCGACGCCCTGTGCGAGATCGTCTCCGACGTCAAGGGCCTCGGCCTGCAAACCTGCATGACGCTTGGCATGCTGACGCCGACCCAGGCGGCGCGGCTGAAGGAGGCGGGGCTTGATTACTACAACCACAACCTCGACACCTCGCCGGAGTATTACGAGGAAGTGGTCACCACCCGCACCTTCCAGGACCGTCTGGACACCATCGCCAATGTCCGCGCCGTCGGCATGAACGTCTGTTCCGGCGGCATCATCGGCATGGGCGAGAGCCGCAGCGACCGCGCCGGCCTGATCGAGGCGCTGGCGAACCTGGAGCCTTATCCCGAAAGCGTGCCCATCAACATGCTGGTGCCCATCGCCGGCACGCCGCTCGGCAACCAGGGGGCGCAGTTGGACGTGCTGGAGTGGGTGCGCACCATCGCCGTCGCCCGCATCTGCATGCCGAAGGCGCGGGTGCGGCTGTCGGCCGGCCGTGGCGGCCTGTCGGACGAGGCGCAGGCGCTGGCCTTCTTCGCCGGTGCCAACTCCATCTTCTACGGCGACCGTCTGCTGACGACGGAAAACCCGGAAGAGAACCGCGATCTGGCGCTGATGGCCAAGCTCGGCATGCAGCCGGAGCGGCAGTGACCTGACGGCAGCGTGGCCCGGTGTCCGTCGGGAGCGCCGGGTCATTTCTCCGCGCCGCATGACGTCGGATGATGATTAGTGGAACGGCCGGCGGCCGGGCACCAGCGCCGCCAGGGCGATGAGCGCGGCAATGGCGACGGCGCCGATGACCACGAAGTCTACCGCCGCCGATTTCCACGACTGCTCCACCGCCTCGCGGTCGAAGCTGACCACCGCGTGGACCGGCCACTGCGGCAGCCGTTGCACGGTGATGAGCGCCTGCGGAGTTTCCAGCGGTTGGGTGAGGCGGCCAGCGGTGACGGTGGCCGCCACCAGCTCGGGAACATGCTCGATATCAACCACGGCCCCTCCCGGCTCCCGCACGATGATGGCTCCGTCATGCTGGCGAACCAGTTGCAGGGTGGGGGTATAGGGCAGCTTGAAGGTTTCCAGGAAGCTCTGGAAATAGTCGCTGCGCAGGGAAACCGCCACCACCCCGAGCAGGCTGCCGTCAGGTCCATGCCAGGGGCGGCTGACGAAGAACACCGGCCGTTTCGCCAGCGGGCCGAAGATCGGGCGGCTGACCAGGCTCTCCTCCGGGGCGTCGGCCCGTCGGTTGAGATGGCCGGTTACGTAGTCGCGGTCGAGCACGTTCATCTGCGGTGGCGGAAATTCCAGTGTCGTCAGGCGGACGGTGCCCTCGGTGTCCACCAGAGTGACGGCACTGACATAGGGAAAGCGGTCGATGGTGGCGTTCAGGGCCCGCCATAGGGCATCGTCGGCGGCGATATCCTCAAGGGAGCGTCCGGCCACCCGGTTGACGGTGTCGATGGCGAGATATTCCGCCAGATCGAACAGGCGGGCGGAGTTCTGGGCCAGCAGATTGGCGGCGATCAGGCCCTGGGAGCGGGCGGCCGCGAAGGTGTTCTCGCGGACGTAGGTGACATGCCCGACGATACCCAGGGTCACCACGGCCACCGCGAAAATCGCCAGCCAGCGCTTGACGGCAAAGCGAGGTTCCTCGTCCGGCAGGTCAAACGCATAGACGGGACGCTCGCGTGGGGATGCCTCCGACGATTCTGATTTCCTGAAGCGTAGCATTCTGCCTGTTTACCCTCCCGCAGCCGCTAAGCGGCTGATCCGACACGGAACGCGGACCGGGCGCCAAGGGTTGCAGGGCCGGATACCAGACTGGACGCTTTCCTGCAAGGCGGTGGCAAGGCGACAGGTGGCTGGCATGTTCTATGCCGTGACAAGAAGAACGGCGCAGAGGATGATGACAACGATGTAGGGAAGCATGACGAAGTCTTCCCGTAACGCTTCCATCGTTCGGGCAAGCTTGTTCTTGTCCCTCGGCCCCTGGACCACCGCGCCGGGCTTGGGAGGCTCGGTCTGGTTCCAGTGGCTGTGGATTTGCAGCGGATGGACGTCCTTCAGGCCGTTGCCCTCACCCCTGAAGCACTGTTCGATGTACTTTATTCGGCCTCGCAGGGCCCACTGAAACGTCTTCCATCGGGCTTCGAGATACCAGAAGGTGACGGACAGGGCGATCAACGACAGCAGGATGCCGTGCCTGATCTCGCCGGATGCGTCGAACGACAGGGCAATGGCGGCCGCGGAGCCGGCGCTGATCCATCCCTTGATGGTGAGGGCCCGGTGGTCGAAGCTGTCGTAACTGTCTTGCAGCTTCAGATATTCGTCTTTCAGAAATCGCTTCAGTTCGTCGTCCTGCATCATCAACCTCCCGGCCGGAGCGGAGGAGTGGGGAACCCCGATGATACTGGTCGGAACGGAAAGGCGTTACTGATCGGACGGATGGCGCCAGCGGGCAGCCACGCTGAATGCGGCGGCGGTTGGAAAATGGCGCGCCCTGCAGGATTCGAACCTGCGACCGTCCGCTTAGAAGGCGGATGCTCTATCCAGCTGAGCTAAGGGCGCCGCGCGGGCGCTGGCGCTGCGGGGCCGGCGCCCGAAGGCGTCAGACGTTGTGTTTGACGCGGTAGGGCTCGGGCGTCTTGCTGTAGGCGAAGTTGTCGGCGTAAGCCTTGGGCTTCACGCGCCGGTCCTTGGGCTCGGTCACCTTGTAGTCGTAGCCCTGGTGACGGGCGTAGGCGATGGCCTCTTC
>JAEWWF010000302.1 GCA_023396465.1 Pseudomonadota bacterium | reverse complement strand
GGCCACCACGCCGGCGCCGACCACCATGGCCAGCAGCGGGCTGCGGCTGAGAATCGCCGCCGCGGCGGTGGCGGTGGCGGCGACGATGCCCAGCAGGCCCAGGTCGGTCACCGCCGGCACCACCAGGGCCAGCAGCACGATGCCCGGCAGGCGCTCCAGTCCGGCGGCGACGGCGCCCTTGCGCGGCAGGCGGTCGGCCAGCAGCAGGCCGCCCAGGCGCAGGGCATAGGTGCCGGCGGCGACGCCAGCGATGATCAGCACCAGCGGATCAAGCAACATTTCAGACATCGGCACCGCATTCCTCCAGCGACTGGCGGCGGGCGTGCAGCGCCACCGTGACGGCGAAGCCAGCGACGGCGGCGATCAGCACGTACCACTTGCCCGGCAGCAGCGCCGCCGCCGCCCAGGCGGTGACGCCGGTGACCAGCCACGGCAGCACGTCGCCGCGCCCTTTCCACAGGCCGATGGCGAGCGCCAGTAACACGGCTGTGAAGGCGAAGTCGAGCCCCAGCACCTCCGGCGCCGGCAGCACCCCGCCGAGGGCATGGCCGGCGATGCTGGAGGCATGCCAGAACGCCGCCAGGCACAAGCCGCCGCCCAGCAGGTGGCCGGGGCTCAGGGCACCGGGGTCGCGAGCGTGGGCATTCATGGTCACCGCCCAGTTTTCGTCGGCCACCAGATGCATCCCCGCCGCCTTGTGGGCGAAGGGGCGGCCGAGGAACAGCGGCCGCAGGCTGGCGCCGATGAGCATGTAGCGCAGATTGACGATCAGCGCGGCGAGGATGATCTCCGCCGCAGGGCGCGCGGGTGCCACATCTCCACCATGATGAACTGCGCCGCCCCGGCGAAGATGAACAGGTTCATCGCCTCCATGGCCGCCAGCGAGATGCCCTTGCCGGCCACCAGCACGCCGAACACGGCGCCGTAGCCCGACACGGCGACGCCGATGCCCAGGTTGTCGCGGGCGCCCTGCCACAGGACGGCAGGCGAAAATGAGTCTCGGAAACGCACGGCTCTCCTCCTTATCCGAGGAACAGAATGCCCGACTCGGGCCGCCGGGTCTTGCACGAGGTTGCGCTCCTGTCGGTCTGTCCTGTCCGCGGCGGCGCAAGCGGCCCCGGCCCCTTTCCAGCCGATGCAAGGGGTTCCGCCCGATGCTGCGGCGCGGCGACGAAAACGTTTGCGCAAACGTTTGCGCGGTGGCATTTTCACGACTGTAGGTCTCGCCGGGAGGAAACCACCATGAAGAAGACCGGCCTTCTCCACCCCGCGGTGTCCCATGTGATCGCGTCCATGGGGCATACGGACGGTCTTGTCGTTTGCGATGCCGGGCTGCCCATCCCCGAGGGCCCGGAGCGCATCGACGTGGCGGTTTCCCCCGGCGTGCCCTCGTTCCTCCAGGTGCTGGATGCCGTCACTGGGGAACTTCAGGTCGAGCGCGTCCTGATCGCCGGTGAATTCCAGCACGCCGGCCGCGACCTCTATCCCCAGCTCATCGCCGCCATCGAGCGGCTGGGTGAGGAGCAGGGACGCCCCATCACCATCGACCGGGTCAGCCACGAGGACTTCAAGCGGGCGACAACCTCGGCCCGCGCCGTGGTGCGAACCGGCGAATGCACCCCTTACGCCAACATCATCCTCTATGCCGGCGTGACCTTCTGATCCATCGTGGTCGGAGTATCCCGTCGTCCCATCACGGAGGCCGGCCATGACGGCGCCGCTCCTTGAACTTCACGGCATTTCAAAAACCTTCGGCCCGGTAAGGGTACTGGACAAGGTCGATCTGATCGCCCTGCCCGGCCGCGTGCTGGCGCTGGTGGGCGAGAACGGCGCCGGCAAGTCGACGCTGATGAAGATCGTCACCGGCATCTACCATCCCGACGAGGGCGGCGAGATCCGCTTCAAGGGCCAGCCGGTGCGCTTCACCACGCCGCGCCAGGCCATGGACGCCGGCATCGCCATCATCCACCAGGAACTGAACCTGCTGCCCGGCCTGTCGGTGGCGGAGAACATGTTCCTCGGCCGCGAGCCGCGCACCCGCCTCGGCACCATCGACTGGCGCACCATGCACGAGCGCGCCCGCGCCCTGCTGCACCGCCTGAAGCAGGACCACATCGACCCGTCATGGCCGGTGGGCCGCCTGGGCGTCGGCGCGCAGCAGATGGTGGAGATCGCCAAGGCGCTGTCGCTGGATGCCGCCGTCATCATCATGGACGAGCCGACCGACGCCCTCACCGACGTCGAAACCCATATCCTGTTCGATGCCATCCGCGGCCTGAAGGCCGAGGGCAAGGCCATCATCTACATCTCCCACCGCCTGGGCGAAATCTTCTCCCAGTGCGACGACGTGACGGTGCTGCGCGACGGCGGCATGACCTTCACCGGCCCGGTCGCCAGCCTGAGCGAGGCGGAGCTGATCCACCACATGGTCGGCCGCAGCATCACCGACCAGTACCCCTATACCGCTGTCAAGCCCGGCCCGGTGCGGTTGCAGGTGGAAAACCTGACCGCCGAAGGGGTGGAAGGCGCCACCTTCGACGCCCGCGCTGGCGAGGTGGTGGGCTTTGCCGGGCTGATGGGCGCTGGCCGCACCGAACTTGCCCGCGCCATCTACGGCGCCAACCCCATCTGGGGCGGCAGCCTGCGGCTGGATGGCGCGCCCGTCCGCCTGCGCAGCCCGCGCGACGGCGTCAGCCACGGCATCGCCTATGTCACCGAGGACCGCAAGGCCGACGGCCTGATCCAGCCGCTGTCCATCCGCTTCAACATGGCGCTCGGCTGCCTCGGCCGCCTGACCCGCGCCGGCGTGGTGGACGGCGACCGGGAACAGTCGGCGGTCGCCGAGTACATGCGGCTGTTCGCGGTCAAGGCGCCGGACATGGATGCCGCCGTGCAAACCCTGTCGGGCGGCAACCAACAAAAGGTGTCGCTGGCCAAGTCGCTGCTGGCGGAGCCCAAGGTGGTCATCCTGGACGAGCCGACGCGCGGCGTCGACGTCGGCGCCCGCCGCGAAATCTACAGCCTGATCAACCAGTTGAAGGAACAGGGCCTGTGCGTGCTGCTGATGTCGTCGGACATGCCGGAGCTGCTGGGCCTGTCGGACCGCATCCTGGTGCTGTCCCACGGTCGCGTCACCGGCGCCTTCTCGCGCGGCGAGGCGACGCAGGAAAGCATCCTCGAACGCGCCGTCGCCTGAGGAAGGACCACCGCCATGACCAATCCCTCCCCTCCCCGCACCGACGCGCGCCGCACCCTTCCGCCCGCCGCCCAGGGCAACCCGGTGCTGCGGTTCCTGGCCGCCAACAAGTCGCTGGTCGGCCTGGTGCTGCTGATGGTGGTGGTGTCGCTGTTCAGCCCGAGCTTCCTGACCGTCGACAACCTGCTGAACATCCTGCGCCAGACCTCCATCAACGCCATCATCGCGGTGGGCATGACCTTCGTCATCCTCACCGCTGGCATCGACCTCTCGGTGGGCTCGGTGCTCGCCTTCACCGGCGCCGTCTGCGCCAGCCTGGTCGCCGCCGACGCCAACCTGTGGATCGCCCTGCCGGCGACCCTGGCGCTGGGCGCCGCGCTCGGCGCCGCCAATGGTGCCGTCATCGCGGTCGGCGGGGTGCAGCCGTTCATCGCCACCCTGGTCAGCATGACGGTGCTGCGCGGCGCCACCCTGGTCTATACCGACGGCCGCCCCATCGGCACCATCGACGGCCAGGCGGCGGACGGCTTCTGGGCCATCGGCGGCGAGTACGTGCTGGGCGTGCCGGTGCCGGTGGTGCTGGCGGCGCTGGTGTTCATCGTCTGCTGGTTCGTGCTGTCGCACATGCGCTTCGGCCGCTACGTCTATGCCGTCGGCGGCAACGAGCAGGTGGCGCGGCTGGCCGGCATCAACATCACCGGCCTGAAGATCGCCGTCTATGCCGTTTCCGGCCTGCTGGCGGCGCTGGCCGGCATCATCCTCACCGCCCGCCTGGAAAGCGCCCAGCCCACCGCCGGCACCGCCTACGAGCTGGATGCCATCGCCGCCGTGGTGCTGGGCGGCACCAGCCTGATGGGCGGGCGCGGGCACATCTTCGGCACCCTGGTCGGTGCCCTGATCATCGGCGTCCTCAACAATGCGCTCAATCTGATGGAGGTCTCGTCCTACTACCAGATGATCGCCAAGGGCGCCGTCATCCTGCTTGCCGTGCTGGTCGACAGCCGCGGCAAGAAGGCAGCGTGAAACAGTCCAAGCATCAACCAGAACAGAAACCGGGAAAGGTAGGTGTCATCATGCGCAAGGCTTTGACGATGGCCGTGGCGGCCGTGGCTCTCCTCGGCTCGACCATGACGGCCCAGGCGGCCGAGAAGATGGCCCTGGTGGTCTCCACCCTCAACAACCCGTTCTTCGTCACCCTGAAGGACGGCGCCGCCGCCAAGGCGAAGGAACTGGGCTACGAGCTGCTGGTGCTCGACAGCCAGAACGACCCCGCCAAGGAACTGGCGAACGTCGAGGACGTGGTGAACAAGAAGGTGAGCGTGCTGCTCATCAACCCGACCGATTCCGACGCCGTGCGCTCGGCCGTGCGCGCCGCCAACCGCGCCAAGGTGCCGGTGGTGACGCTCGACCGCGCCGCCAACGGCGGCGAGGTGGCAAGCCATATCGCCTCCGACAACGTGGCCGGCGGCGAGATGGCCGGCACGCTGATCGTCGAGCTGCTGGGCGGCAGCGGCAACGTGGTGGAACTGCAGGGCGTGCCCGGCACCTCGGCGGCGCGCGACCGTGGCCAGGGCTTCCACAACATCGTCGACGCGCAAGCGGGCATCAAGGTTGTCGCCAGCCAGCCGGCCGACTTCGACCGCACCAAGGGCCTGAACGTGATGGAAAACATCCTCCAGGCGCAGCGCGACGTGCAGGCGGTGTTCGCCCATAACGACGAAATGGCGCTCGGCGCCCTGAAGGCCATCCAGGCGTCCGGCCGCAACATCAAGGTGGTCGGCTTCGACGGTACCGACGACGGCGTCGCCGCCGTCAACAACGGCACCATGGTCGCCACCGTCGCCCAGCAGGCGGCGATGATCGGCGAGATGGGCGTCGAGACCGCCGCCAAGGTCGTCAAGGGCGAGGCGGTGCCGGACTACACCCCGGTTCCCCTCAAGGTCATTCAGAAGTAAAAGCAGCGTGCCCGGCGCGGGCGGCGGCATCCCTGCCGCCCGCGCCCCCTCCCTCACCCCGCAGGACCGCGGCCATGGCCACCATCAAGGACGTCGCGCGGGAGGCCCAGGTCTCCGTCAGCACGGTCTCCCACGTCATCAACGGCACCCGCTTCGTGGCGCCCGAGACGGCGGAGCGGGTGCATGCCGTCATCGACCGCCTGGGCTATGCCCCGAGCGGCGTGGCGCGGGCGCTGAAGGGCAACCGCACCCAGAGCATCGGCATGGTGGTCACGTCGTCCACCAACCCGTTCTTCGCCGCCCTCATCCACAGTGTGGAGGCGGCCTGTTTCGCCCGTGGCTACAGCCTGGTGCTGTGCAATACCGAGGACGACCGCGACAAGCAGGTCGCCTACCTCGCCACCCTGCGCATGAAGCGCATCGACGCCCTGGTGGTGCTGACCGCCAACCAGCAGCCGGGCCTCGCCGCCGAACTGGCCGCCGCCGCCGAGGTGCCGACGGTGGTGCTGGATGCCGAGGAAGCGGGCGCCGCCACGGTCATTTCCGACGACAGTTTCGCCGGCGGCGCCCTGGCCGCCCGCCATCTGGCCGAATGCGGGTTCCGCCGCATCGCCTGCATCACCGGGCCGCAGCGCCACCCGCGCTCGGCGGAGCGTCTGGCCGGCTTCATGGCCGGGCTGGATGCCGCCGACGTGCCGCTGCCGCCCGCCATGATGGAAACCGCCGACCTCACCGTCGCCGGCGGCAGCGCCGCCATGGCGCGGCTGCTCGACCGCCCGGCGGCGGAACGGCCGGAGGCGGTGTTCTGCTTCAACGACATGATGGCCATGGGCGCCCTGTGCGCCGCCCACGAGCGCGGCCTGGTGGTGCCCGACGACGTGTCGGTGATGGGCTATGACGATGTCGAGCTGGCCGCCTTCATGGCGCCGCCGCTGACCACCATTCACCAGCCGGTGCCGGAGTTGGGCGCCCGCGCCGCCGCCGTGCTGATCGACCACCTGGACGGCGGCGCGCCGCTGCCGCGCGTCCTCAAGCTCAGGCCGCGGCTGGTCGAGCGCCGGTCCGTCGGCCGCCCGCGCGGGAGGACATCATGACCATCGTCGTCTTCGGCAGCACCAACGTCGACGTCACCGCCTATTCACCCCGCCTGCCGCGCCCCGGCGAGACGGTCCACGGCGACAGCTATTCCATCGGCCTCGGTGGCAAGGGCGCCAACCAGGCGGTGGCGGTGGCGCGCCTCGGCGGTCATGTGGAACTGGCCGGGCGCACCGGCGTCGACACCTTCGGCACCCTGGCGCGGCAGCGGCTGGCCCATTTCGGCGTCGCCACCAGCCACCTTTACGCCGACCCCGACCACCTGACCGGCATCGCCGTCATCGGCGTCGATGCGCGGGCGGAAAACTGCATCACCGTCATCGGCGGCGCCAACATGGCGGTCGGCCACACCGACGTCGCCCGTCAGGCGGCGCTGCTGGCCGAGGCCAAGGTGCTGCTGCTGCAACTGGAAGTGCCGCTCGACGCGGCGCTGGAGGCGGCGCGGCAGGTGCGGGCCGGCGGAGGCATGGTCATCCTCGACCCCGCCCCGGCGCCGGCCGAACCGCTGCCCGAAGCGGTGTGGCGGACGGTCGACTGCATGACCCCGAACGAGACCGAGACCGAGGCCCTGGTCGGAATCCGCCCGACCGACATCGCCTCCGCCGCCCGCGCCGCCGCCGCCATGACCGAGCGCGGCCTGCCCATCGCCCTGGTGAAGATGGGCGCCGGCGGCGTCTACTGGCGCTCGGCGGCCGGCGAAGGGCATGTGCCGGTGTTCCCGGTCAAGGCCATCGACACCGTGGCGGCCGGCGACTGCTTCAACGGCGGGCTGGCCTATGCCCTGGCGCGCGGCGATGCCCTGCCCGATGCGGTGCGCTTCGCCTCCGCCTGCGGCGGCCTCGCCACCACCCGACGCGGCGCCTCGGATGCCGCCCCGCTGCTGGCCGAAGTGGAAGCCCTGCTGGCTGCCGGCGCCGGCTGACGTTACCGCTCCGACACCGCCAGCGCCCGGTTGGCGGCGACGATGGCCTGGGCGCGGGTGGTGACGCCGAACTTGCGCAGGATGGCGGAGATATGCGCCTTCACCGTGATCTCGGTGATGTCGAGGGCGCGGGCGATTTCCTTGTTGGACAGGCCCTCGGCCAGCTTCTCCAGCACCATCGCCTGCCGCCGCGTCAGGCTGGCCGAGGCCGCCGCCGCATCCACCGCCGAGCCGCCGCAGCCAACGACCGCAGCGGAGGACGGCGCCGCCAGATCCTCCAGCATGGCCTGGCGCGGCAGGTAGCAGCCGCCCGACAGCACCAGCCGGATCGCCTGTTCGGTGATGGCGGCGGTGGAGGACTTGGGCAGGTAGCCGGCGGCGCCCAGGGTCATGGCCTGCCGCACCGCCTCCCCCCGTTCCGACGCCGAGACGATCACCACCGGCACGTCGGGCGCCCGCGTGCGCATGGCGGCCAGGCCGGAAAAGCCCTCGGCGCCGGGCAGGAACAGGTCGAGCAGGATGACGTCGAAGGGGTCCGCCTCGGCCGCATCCACCGCCGCCAGGGCATCGGCCAGACTGGCCACTTCCTGGCAGCAGGCATCGTCGAAGGCGCGACCGAGAACGTGTACCAGCGCCTCGCGGTACAGCGGGTGGTCATCGGCGATGAGGAAACGGGTCATCGGTTGCTCCGTACTCTCCCTGTGGACCGTCGCGGTCCCTGGCTTGTGGTTCCCCCTTGTCCCGTCGCCGGCCGCTCGTTGATCGGCGACCGTGCGCGTGTCCCTGCG